>NZ_JBVJCD010000036.1:13206-33783 GCF_055588985.1 Streptomyces sp. NPDC041970 | reverse complement strand
GGCCCAGCCCGTGATGGTGGTGGGCGTTGCTCCGCCCCGCCGGGAGCGGTGGTGCGCACGGGACGAAAAGGGGCCTCCTCTGGCTGGGCCGGGGGGGGGGGCGGCCCCCCCCCCCCCCCCCCCCCGGTGCGGGGACGGCACCGCGCTCGGCGGTGGACGGCGGGACGGGTCAGCCGTTGCGTCGGCCTGCCGCGCGGCGGCGCAGCACGAGGACGCCCGCGCCCGCGAGGAGGGCGGCACCGGCCGCCGGTCCGGCGAACACCGCGGCGTCGTCGCCGGAGCCGCCGACGGGGCGCTCGCCGGCCGCGACGCCGCCGCGCGGTGCGACGGAGGGTGCGTCGTCCCGTACCGCGGGGGCGGTGCGTTCGCCGGCCGCGACGCCGCCGCGCGGTGCGGCGGAGGGTGCGTCGTCCTGTACCGCGGGGGCGGTGCGTTCGCCGGCCGCGACGCCGCCGCGCGGAGTCACCGACGGGCGGGCCGCCTCGGGGGCCTCGACGGGGGCCGCCGGCTTCGGCGAGGTGTCGGCGAAGGCGCCGGTGGACGGCACCAGCACGGCACCGGCCGCCACGGCGGTCAGGACGGCGGTCCGCCAGGAGAGGCGAGAGGTCACAGCGGTCATACGGAAGGCTCCATTCCCTGCTTGGCCCCGCGCTGGACCCGGTGCGGGTGCGCATCGGGTGCGAGGCATGTCGTCAGGGTGGCGCGCCGGTATGAAGAAGCTGTCAGAACCCTGTGGTCATCCCATCAGCGCCGGTTCCGGGACCGTCCGGCGGCGGGCCGCCGGGCAGGCGCAGCGCGAACACCGACCCCGCGCCCTTGGTGCTCGTCGCCTCCACCGCCCCGCCGTGGGCCTCGACCAGCTTGCGGACGATGGCCAGGCCGAGGCCGCTGCCTCCCGTGCGGCGGCTGCGGGACTTCTCGGCGCGCCAGAAGCGGTCGAAGACGCGCGGCAGGTCCTCGGGCGGGATTCCCGAGCCGGTGTCCGCCACCTCGATCGCCACCGGACCGCCGTCCCGCGAGGCGTACGCGCGCAGCGTCACCCGCCCGCCCCGCGGTGTGTGCCGTACCGCGTTGGAGACCAGGTTGCCCACCGCCTGCCGGAGCCTGACCGGGTCCGCGCACAGGGCCGGCCCCGGAGCCGGGGTCGTGACGGTGAGCGTGACGCCCGCGGTCTCCGCCCGTGCCTGGTGGGCGGCGGCGACCTGGCCCAGCAACTCCCCGGCCCTGATCGGCTCGGGGTGCAGCCGCAGCACCCCGGCGTCCGCGGCGGCCAGGTCCTGGAGGTCGTCGATGATGTGCTGGAGTTGGACCGCCTCCTCCAACAGCGAGGAGACGAAGGCCGGATCGGGGTCGGCGAGCCCGTCCTGGGCCGCCTCCAACCAGCCCCGGATGTTGCTCAGCGGGGTGCGCAGCTCGTGGGCGACGTCGCTCACCATGGCCTTGCGCTGCTCCTCCAGCCGCGCCCGGTGCGCGGACATGTCGTTGAACGCCGCGGCCAGCCGGCCGATCTCGTCGTCCGTCGTCACCGGGACGGAGGCCGGCTGCTCACCGTCCCGCATCCGCTGCGCGGCGCCGGTCAGGGCGTGCAGCGGGCGCACCAACCGGGCGCCCGCGAGCACCGACGCCCCCACGGTGAGGGCCAGGACGAGCGCCGCCGCGCCCGCGATCTCAGCCGTGTTGGCGGGGGAGAGGTCGAATCCGGGCAGCGTCGCGCCGCCCTCGTCGCCGATGAACAGCAGGGCGGGGGAGGCCACATAGGAGCTGAGCTGTTCGCTGCGGGCCGTCCCCACGCAGGAGGCGATGGCCCTGTCGTCCTCCCCGGTGCGCTCCCGAGGCCCGGTCGGCACGACGGACGGCTCCGCCTCCCGCGCGCGGGTGTCCTCCGGCGGCGCGGGGCGGGGCTCGGTGACCGGTTCGTCCCACGACAGGTCGTCGTTCAGCCGTACGCCGCCGCGGCCCTGGCGCTCCAGACAGGCCTCGGCCAGCGCGCTGAGCGCGTCGAGGGCCTTCCGCTCCGAACGGGTGGGCTCCTCCAGGGCCGAGAGGTCGCACCGGGTCCCCTGGGCCCGTCCGGGATCGTTGCCCACGACCTGCACCCGCGGGCGGCCGCTCGGCCCGACGACCACGTCCGAGGCGATCCCCGCCCGGTTCAGGCACACCACCGCCTCGTCGGCGATCCGCCGCAGCGCCGTCCGATCGGCCGCCCGCAGGCGGAACGGGCCCACCGCCCGAGGGTCGATCCGGTCGGCGGCGGCGCCCGGCCGGTCGGCGCTCCGCGCGGCCAGCACGGTGTCCACGGCCAACGGGTCGACCACCGCCGACGCCTCCGGCGGCAGCGCCGGGGCGCCGGGCGCGGTCGCGGAGTCGGCGAGCGGCCCGCGACCCTGCGTCGTCAGGGCGACCCGGCGGCCCGACTCCCGAGCCAGCTCGCGCACCGTCGGCCCGACCCCGTCCCAGGTCGGGTGGCGTGCGGCGTATCCCAGCAGGGTGTCGTAGATCCGGGCGTCCGCGGCGAGGTTCTGCCCCTGCTCCTGCTTGATGGCGCCCGAGGTCGTCCGCACGGCCAGCCAGGCGGTGGCCGCCACGGAGCACGCGGCCACCAGCGCCGACACGGCGAGCAGCCGCCCCAGCAGACTCCGGCGCAGCGGCAGCCGCGCCCGACCCCCCTCCCGCGCCCCAGGGGGTGTCCGGCGGGTCCTGGCCGGGCCCGCGGCGCCCGGCACGGCGCCTCGCGGCGTTGCCGAAACGCCCGAATCGCTCCGCGGCGAGGGCGTTCCAGCGCCGTGCGGTGCATCGCACCGGACACCGAGGTCCGTCCGGCCCCGATCCGCCGGACGCCCCCTAGCCACGCCGCGCGGCCTTCGCCGGGTCGGTCAGTTTGTAGCCGACGCCGAAGACGGTGAGCAGCCGTTCCGGCCGTCTCGGGGCCCGCTCGATCTTCTTGCGCAGGTTCATCACGTGGACGTCGACGGTCCGGACGCCGATGTAGCGGTCGTCACCGTGCAGCTCCTCCAGCAGCCGCTGACGGCTGAAGACCCGGTCCGGGGCCGCCGCCAGGGCCGACAGGATCCGGAACTCGCCGGGGGTGCACTCCACCGGCTCCCCGCCCACTGCCACCCGGTGGCGTTCCGGATCGACCAGGAGGGAGCCGACCCGCAGCACGGTCTCCTCGGGCGCCGCCTCCGAGGGGACCGGTCGCCGCGCGCGGCGGAGCAGGGTGCGGACCCGAGCCATCAGCTCGCGGGGGCTGTACGGCTTGGTCATGTAGTCGTCGGCGCCGAGATCGAGTCCGAGCAGCAGATCGTCCTCGGTCGAGCGGGCGGTCAGCATCAGCACGGGCAGCTCCCGGCGCTCCGCCCGCAGCACCCGCACGACGTCCAGACCGTCGGCCCGAGGCATCATCACGTCGAGGACGAGCAGGTCGGGTTCCCGGTGCCGCAGGGCGTCGAGCGCGGCGAGGCCGTCGCCCACGATCCGTACGGTATGGCCTTCCCGTTCGAGATAGCGGCGTACGAGCTCGGCCTGCTTCTCGTCGTCCTCGGCGACCATGACATCTGCGCACACGACCCCGATCGTAGATCGGGTGCGGTACGCCGGCGCCCGAAGGGGCCGGGAAAGGCGACGGACGAGGGCGCCGAGCCGGCGGGACGCGGGGCGGGAATCAGCGTGATCCGCCCCACGGCTTCACCGAACCTCCTTATAGTGGTGGCGCGTTGATCGTATGGCCGCGACGCGCGAAGCCCTCGCCACTGGAGTCCGTACGATGCCGCACCCCTCGTCCGCCACGACCGCCTCCACGGACGGCGCCCCCGGACGCTGCCCCGCGGGCGCCGTCCCGCTCGGCGGGCCGGGCTTCCCCACCGAGCCCCGCGCGCTGTACCGGACCATGCGCCGTGAGCACGGCCCCGTCGTCCCGGTCGAACTGCCCGGCGGCCTCCCCGCCTGGCTGGTGATCGGCTACCAGGAGGTCCACCAGGTCACCAGCGATGCGGAGGCGTTCCCCCGTGACGTCTCGCTGTGGAACCAGTGGGAGAACGTCCCCGCGGACTGGCCGCTGCGGCCCATGGTGGGAGCCCCCATGCCCTCCATCTACTTCACCGCCGGGGCCGAGCACCGCCGCCACGCCGACATGGTCGTCCCGGCCCTCGAAGGGGCCGACCCCTTCGAGATCAGGCAGCATTGCGAGCAACTGGCCGACCGGCTCATCGACGCCGTGTGCGGCCGGGGCACCGCCGACATCGTCGCCGAGTTCGCCGTCCCGCTCCCCGTCCTCGTACTCGCCCGGCTCGTCGGCTTCCCCGACGAGGAGGGCGCCGACATCGCGCGGGTGCTCCAGGACCTCGCCGACGGCGGGCCCGGCGCCCAGGAGGCCAACCAGCGCTTCGGCGACCACATGCGGCGGCTCGTCGCGGCCAAGCGGGCGTGTCCGGGGGACGACGTGACCTCGCGGATGCTCGCGCACCCCGAGGCGTTCACCGACGAGGAGTACGCGCTCGACCTGATGGCCATCACGGCCGCCGGGCACCTGACCACCGCCGACTGGATCGGCAACTCCGCCCGGTTGATGCTCACCGAGGGCCAGTTCGCCGACGCCCTGTCC
Source organism: Streptomyces sp. NPDC041970 (assembly GCF_055588985.1). Taxonomy (NCBI): domain Bacteria; kingdom Bacillati; phylum Actinomycetota; class Actinomycetes; order Kitasatosporales; family Streptomycetaceae; genus Streptomyces; species Streptomyces sp. NPDC041970. Next base: position 29,183 of record NZ_JBVJCD010000036.1, on the reverse strand, counting down.
GGCGGGCGGCACAGCGTCGCCGAGGCCATGAACGAAGTGCTCTGGGAGGACGCCCCGACCCAGATCCTGGCCGGACGGTGGGCGGCGCGCGACGTCCGCCTGGCCGGACGCGACATCGCCCGCGGCGACATGCTGCTCCTCGGGCTCGGCGCCGCCAACGGCGACCCGCACATCCGCCAGCACGTCACTGCGTCGGCGACCTCGTCCGGCCAGAGCGGCAACAACGCCCATCTGGCCTTCAGCCACGGCGAGTACCGCTGCCCCTTCCCGGCCCAGGAGATCGCCGAGATCATCGCCCGCACCGCCGTCGAGGTGCTGCTGGACCGGCTGCCCGACCTCGAACTGGCCGTCTCGCCCGACGAGTTGGTTCGACGCCCGTCCGCCTTCCTGCGCGGGATGACCGCGCTGCCCGTCCGCTTCACACCCGTACGCTCGACAGGAGACGCGTTGTGACCTGCCCGTACTCCGCCGCCGCGCAACCCGGCCCGAGCGGGCCCGTCGCCATCGACCCCCTGGTCCGCGACCTGGACGGCGAGACCGCGCGGCTGCGCGCGGCGGGCGCCCTCGCCCGGATCGACCTGCTCGGCGTGCCGGCCTGGACGGTCACCCGGCACGCCGAGGCGCGCCGACTGCTCGTCGATCCGCGGCTGGTGAAGGACATCGATGTCTGGAGCCTCTGGCGGAGCGGCGCGGTGACCCGCGCGTGGCCGCTGATCGGCATGGTCGACGCGGGCCGGTCCATGTTCACCGTGGACGGGGCCGAACACCGGCGGCTGCGCGCCAAGACCTCGCAGGCGCTCACCCCGCGGCGGCTCGCCGCGATCCGCCCGGACATCGAGAGGTTCACCGGCGAGCTGCTGGACGCCCTCGACGCGGCGCGGGACGGGAACGGGGTCGCCGACCTCAAGTCGGCCTTCGCCCAGCCGCTGCCCATGCGGGTGGTCGGGATGCTCATGGGCGTCGAGGAGTCCCAGCACGCGATGCTGACCCAGCGGTACAAGGCGTTCTTCTCGATGCTCACCCCGCACGAGGAACGCCTCGCGCTGCTCGACGAGTTGGACGCCTTCTACGTCGACCTCGTGCGGCAGCGCACCGCCCGGCCGGCGGACGACCTCACCAGCGCGCTGATCCTCGCCGACGAGGGAGGCGAGCCGCTCACCGAGGAGGAGGTGGTCGGCAACCTCAAGGCCATGGTCGCCGCCGGGCACGAGACCACCATCGGCCTGATCCTCAACGCCGTGCGGGCCCTGCTCTCCCACCCCGACCAGTTGCGCGCGGTGCTGGCCGGGGAGGTCGGCTGGGACGCGGTGATCGAGGAGACGCTGCGCTGGGACACCCCCACCACCCACCTGCTGATGCGGTTCGCCACCGAGGACATCGCCGTCGGCGGCGAGGTCATCCGGCGTGGGGACGGGGTCTGCGTCTCCTACCGCGCCATCGGGCGCGACACCGAGCAGCACGGCGAGGACGCCGACGCGTTCGACGTGACCCGGCCGGCTGCCCGCCGCCACATGGCCTTCGGCCACGGCCCGCACATCTGCCCCGGCGCGGCGCTGTCGCGCGTCGAGGCGGGCATCGCCCTGCCCGCTCTCTTCGCCCGCTTCCCCGGCCTGCGGCTCGCCGTCCCGGACGAGGAGATCACCCGGCTCCCGGTGATGACGCAGAACGACATGGCCGCCTTCCCGGTGCTGCTGGACTGAGCGTCCGCCGCCTGCCGCCTGCCGCCTGCCGCCTGCCGCCTGCCGCCTGCCGCCTGCCGCCCGGCTCCCGCCGCCCGGCTCCCGGAGCTCGGACCGAAGCGGATCGCCGGAATGGGACGAGGCCGGATCGCGGTACGGGCGGACGAGCGGTGCACGGGTCGGCGGTCCGTCGGGACGCCCTCGGGCCGGCGGCGCGCCGGATCAGGCCCGCGTGAGGAGTGTCACTCTGCGTGAGGCGTCCGGCATGAATCCCGCCGGACCGGGGAGGGCTCCAGGCTGCTGGTGCGCCGGGTCCCGGTCCACCGCGCAGCACGCCCCGGCCGAACCGGCGGGGCGGTTCAGGCACGGAAGGCAGAACAACGGCATGTCGGCGCTCAGCACCATCCACATCGACGGCGTCTGGCGGGCGGCCGGGTCCGGCGCGACCCGCCAGGTCCTCGACCCCGCCGACGCCACCGTCCTGGCCGCCGTCGCGGAGGGCGGAGCGGAGGACGCCGACGCGGCGATCGCGGCGGCCCGGCGCGCCTTCGACGACGGCCCCTGGCCGCACCGGCCGGTGGCCGAACGGGCCGGGCTGCTGCGCCGGGTCGGTGAGCTGCTCCAGCGGGACCGCGAGGAGATCGCGATCACCGAGAGTCGCGACACCGGCAAGACCCTCGCGGAGGGCCGGGCCGACGTGGACGACGTGACCGGCGTCTTCCGCTACTTCGCCGACCTCGTGGTGAACGAGAGCGGCGGCCGGGTCGTCGACGCGGGCGACCCCGACGTCCACAGCGTCGTCGTCCACGAGCCCGTCGGCGTCTGCGCGCTCCTCACCCCGTGGAACAGCCCCCTCCTCCAGGCCGGCCGGAAGACGGCCCCGGCCCTCGCCGCCGGGAACACCCTCGTGCTCAAGCCCAGCGAGGCCACCCCGCTCTCCACCCTCCACCTCGTCCGCCTCCTCGCCGAGGCGGGGCTGCCCGACGGCGTGGCCAACCTCGTCACCGGCGCGGCCGACCCGGTGGGCGCGCGGCTCGCCGAGCACCCGTACGCGGACCTGGTGTCGATCACCGGCGGCACCGAGGTGGCGCGGACCGCCGCCGCCACCGTCCGGAGGGTCGCCCCGGAGCCGGGCGGAAGGAACCCCGTCGTGGTCTTCGCCGACGCCTGCACCACCGACGAGGGTTTCGACACCGCCGTCGACCAGGCGCTGAACGCCGCCTTCCTCCACAGCGGCCAGGTCTGCTCCGCCGGGTCCCGGCTGATCGTCCAGGACACGGTCGGCGAACGGTTCGTCGCCGAGCTGGCCCGCCGCGCCGACGCCGTCCGCCTGGGCCGGGGCACGGTGGAGGGCGTGGAGTGCGGCCCGCTCGTCTCCGCCCGACTGCTCGCCGAGGTCGAGGCGTACGTCGCCGCCGCCCGCGAGGAGGGCGCGATCGTCCGGGCCGGGGGCGTCCGCCCCGAGCCCAGCGACGTATGCCCCGCGACCGGCTTCTTCTACCGGCCGACCGTCCTCGACGGCTGCCACCGCGCGATGCGGGCGGTCCGCGAGCGGCCCGTCGGCCCGATCCTCACCGTCGAGACCTTCCGCACCGAGGAGGAAGCCGTCACGCTGGCCGACGACACCGACCACGGCCTCGCGGGCGCCGTCTGGACCGGCGACGCGGGCCGGGCCCACCGGGTCGCCGGACGGCTGCGCCGCGGGACCGTCTGGATCAACGACTACCACCCCTGCCTCCCGCAGGCCGAGTGGGGCGGTTTCGGCGCATCCGGTACGGGGCGCGAACTCGGCCCCGCCGGGCTCGCCGCGTACCGCGCGTCCAAGCACGTGTACCACAACCTCAACCCGCGGCCGCGGCGCCGGTTCGCCGGCTGACGACGGCGGGAAGCGGTGGCGGCCCGCTGTGCACAGCGCCCTCGTCTGATCGGGGCGTCTCGGGGCAGGAGAAGCCCTGCCAGGGAAGACGGGGCAGCCCCGTACCGAAGAGCCCGGACCGAGGTCCGGGCACGAGTGAACGACGAACGCCGTCGAGAGAGGCCACCGCCGATGCGCCCTGTGACCGAGCAATGGGGAGAGGTCCTGCGGACCCACCTCGCTCTCAGCGGAGAGCGACCCGCTGTGCTGGCCGCGGCGGTCTTCTCGCCGGAGGCGGGATTCTTCGCCGCCGCGGGCCGCGACGGCGAGGACGCGCGGCGGTACTTCCCCCGCACGGCGAACGCCGGCGAACAGCCGCCCGACGCCGAGGACCGGGAGAGCGGGTCCGGTCCCGACGGTCCCGACGACCTGGAAGCCCTGCGCACGGTGTGCGCGGAGACCGTGCACCCGCGGGGCCTCCGCCTCGCGGGCGCGCTCTGGCGCCGCGAGAGCGTGGAGCAGGTCACCGACGCGGTCACCGGGACGGACCTGGACCTGGCGCTGCTGCGGGCGGGCGACCGCACCATGTGGGTCGTCGGGACGCGGCAGGGCCTGTGCACGTTCGTCCTGGTCGACGGCGGGGCGGAGGGCAACGTCACCGAGGCCCGGTCCCTCGCCCTCGGTTTCGACTCCTACCTGGCCGGCCAGGACTACTGACCCCCGCGGCTCTCCCGGACGCTCCAGGGCCGCTTCGTCCCCTCCGGTCCCCCGGACCGGAGGGGACGAAGCGGCTTCAGGCCCGCCCCTCCGGGTCCTCGCCGGCCAGCTCGGGTTCGAGCCCTTCGGCCACGCCCGTACGGGGGCGGCCGGTGTCGGCCCGCCACGCCGCGAAGGCCCAGCCGGTCAGGGCGACGACCGCCCCTCCGAGCAGCCAGCCGCCGACCACGTCGCTGAACCAGTGGACGCCGAGGGCGATCCGGGTGAAGCCCACGCCCAGCACCGAGACCGCCGCGAAGACCCAGCACCACACCCGTCGGGCGCGCGGGGCCATCGGCAGCAGGACCAGGAGGAGGACGGCGAACGACGTGGTCGCCGTCATCGCGTGCCCGGAGGGGAAGGAGTAGCCGGGCGCCTGGGCCACCGGCTCCTCCAGGGACGGCCTGACCCGCTCCACGACGAGCTTGACGACCACTCCCGTCAGCGCGCCGCCCCCCGCGGTCACGGCCGCCCACGCGGCCAGCCGCCAGGCGCGCCGGTGGAGCAGCCACAGCGTGAGCAGCGCCACGGCGACGCGCAGGGTCGCCGGGTCCCACACCCAGTCGGACAGGACGCGCAGCGTGCCGGTCCACCACGGGTGGTCCACCGCGACGGCGTGGAGCCGCCGGGCCACCCCCTCGTCGAAGCGGCGCAGGGGCGGCCACCGCCCCTCTACCAGGGCGAGGAGCAGCGCGAACGGAACTCCGGCGGCGACGGCGGCGGCGACGGCGCCCGGCAGGCGGAGGCCGAACCGGCGGTCCGCGCGGCGGGCGCGGCGCTCGACGGCTTCCGGGGCGGTGTCGGGAGAGGGCATTCAGGCTTCCGGGTCGGCGGTGATCGGGCCGGGCGTGCGCGCGCGGACGGCTTCCAGTTGAGCGGCGAAGGACAGCCCGACGAAGAGCGCTATGGAGGTCAGATAGGCCCACAGGAGCAGCGACATGAAGGCGCTCAGCGGACCGTAGACCGTGTCGAAGGAGCCGCTGATCCCGAGGTACAGGCTCAGCAGCCAGGTCAGCACGGTCCACAGCACCAGGTAGACGGCCGCGCCGAAGGCGAGCCAGGTGTATCCGGGTTGCTTGCGGCGCGGCGAGCGGCGGAAGACGGCGCTCGCCGAGATGAGGGCGAGCAGCAGGCCCAGCGGCCAGCGGAGCAGGTCCCAGGCGCTCCGGGCGCCGTCGCCCAGCCCGTACACGGACGCGGCGGCGGCGACCAGCTCCCCGCCCGCCACCATCATGATCGAGCCGATGCCCAGCGGTATGCCCGCGCTCACCGCCATGACCAGGCCCCGCAGGTACTTGCGGTGGAAGACGCGGTCCCGCTCCACGCCGTAGATCCGGTTGGCGCCGCGCTCGATCTGGCACATCGCGGTGGTGACGTTGGCCAGGGAGAAGGCGAGCCCCAGCCACAGGGCGAGCTGCGGGCCGTCTCCACCGCCCCGGCGGTTCCGGTCCAGGGCGTCCTCGACCACGCCGGCGCTCGGCCCCTCGCTGATGCCGCGGATGGTGAGTTCGGCCAGCTTCCCGATGCTCTCGGTGTGCAGCTCGGTGGACAGGCCCACGAAGGCGATCGCCAGGGGGATGGCCGCCAGCACCGTCTGGAGGGCCAGGGCGCGGGAGTGGCTGAAGCCGTCGGCGTAGCGGAAGCGGACGAAGGAGTCGCGCACCAGCGGCCAGCGGCCGTATCGGCGCAGCGCCGCGAGAGCTTCGTCGCCGGACAGCTCGTCGCCGGTCATGTCACGGGTCACCGGTACGCGGGTCGCGGTTCCCATCATTCCTCCCGGAGGGGCAGCAGGATCGTCAGGGCGCCGGGTCTGACCTCGGCGGACATCCGCCGGCCGGCGCCCACGGGGTCGCCGTCCACCTCGCGCGGCTCGGGCAGGGCGAAGACGATGTCGGCACGGCGGAAGGTGAAGAACTCCACCGGACTCCCGCCGCCGCTCGCGCCGTGCGAGGACCCGCGCAGCAGCACCCCGGCCGTACGCAGCCAGCCGCGCGCGCCTCGCGGGTCGAAGAGCGCGAGGTCCAGCAGGCCGTCGTCGGGCCGGGCGCCGGGCACGGGCCTCGCACCGCCCTGCACGGCACCGATGTTGGCGACGAGGACCATCCGGGCGGTGCGGTGCAGCTCCGGCGCGCCGTCGAGTGTGATCGCCAGCCGCATCCGGGGGGTGCGCAGCGCGGTGAGGCCGGCCAGGACGTAGGCGGGCCAGCCGAGTGCGGACTTCGCGCGGTCGGAGGCGCCCTCCAGCATCGCCGCGTCGAGTCCGGCCCCCGACATGGCCGTGAAGTGGGTGGCGGGCATCCCGTCGCCGTCGACGCGGCCGAGGTCGAGCGCGCGGGGCGTCCCGGTGAGCCCGGCGGCCAGGGCGTCGGCCGGGTGGAGCGGGAGGCCGAGGTTGCGGGCCAGCAGGTTGCCCGTCCCGCAGGGCACGAGGGCCAGGGGCACGCCGGTGCCGGCGAGGGCGTCGGCGACCGCGCGGACCGTGCCGTCACCACCGCACACCACCACGAGGTCGGCTCCGGTGCGCACCGCCTCGGCCGCCGGGCCCCCGCCGGGGTCCTCGACGGTGGTGTCGACGAAAGCGGGGTCCCCGTATCCGTGCTCGGCCAGGACGGCTCCCAGCCGGTCGCAGGTGGAGGCGTCGGTGACCGTCGGATTGACGATCACGACGGCCCGCCGCGGCTGGAGGCCGGGCCCGGCCGCGGCGGCGGTCGCGGAGACGTCCACCGCGCCGGCCGGGTGCGGCAGGGCCGGCGGGTCGTCGGCGAGTACGGTCCGGCCCACCACGACCAGCGAGAGCGCGCCGTTGAGCAGGCCCCCCGCCACGTCGCTGGGGTGGTGCATCCCCCGGTAGAGCCGGGCCAGCCCCACGAGCAGCGGGACCAACAGGAGGAGTGCGGCCACCGGCCTCCGCCACGGGCGGCGGACGCGGGACAGGACCAGGTAGGCGATGCCGGCGTAGAGCGCGGTGGCGGCCCCGGTGTGCCCGGAGGTGTAACTGGAGGTCGGCGGCGCGCCGTCCAGGCGCTCCACGTCCGGGCGGGCGCGGTCCACCGCCTCGGTGACGACGAGGAAGACCAGGGACTGGAGCGACACGCCGAGGGCGAGGAAGGCGGCCTCGCGCCGCATCGGGAGCCGCGGCGCCACCAGGAGGGCCAGGCAGCACAGCAGGGTCAGCCCGACCACGGTGGCGGTGTCCCCCGCACCGGAGGCGAGCGCGGACACCGTGGTCAGGGCGTCGGTCCGTACGCGCTCGAGGGCCGCGGGCACCGCGTCCTCGGCGGCCGACGGCCACAGGTCCTGGGCCGGCCCGGTGATCAGCAGGCCGATCCCCACCATCGTCGCCGCCTGGCAGAGGGCGAACGCCCCGATCCGGGCCGCCGCGCGGCCGGCGCCGCCGGTCAGTGCGGGGGAGCGTTCGGGACGTCGCGGACTCGGCGTTCCGCGAGCCCCGATCGCTCCCGCCGGCACGGCACTCGGCATCAGATCCCCCACGGTTGTCCGCCGTTCGGCGCACCGCAGGAGTCGCTTCTCCTCCGGCGTTACGCCGTCTTCCCCGAAAGCGGGGGAGCAGACCTGGTGGAGGGGCCGGGCGCCGGTCGCGGACGGCCCCTCGCCGTCCGCCCGTCGGCTCCCGCCGCCCGTGGAGCGGCCCCTGGTCGCGACGGACGGGGCGGCCCGAGCCCGGTCGGCGGTGTCGGCGCGGTGGTCGGGGCGCGGGGGCGGTCAGTCGGAGGCGGTCGGGTTCGTGCGTTCGTCCCGGTGGTCCTGCCGGGTCCCGGCCTGCTGGTGATCGGTGACGAAGAGGTGCCGGATGCCGGTGACGTCCAAGGTCCGCTCGAGGAAGGGCGGCGGGTCGTCCAGCCGCAGGCGCACCCGGCGGGCCGCGGTGGTGCGGTGGAGTTGGAGGAGGGCGGAGACGCCCAGGGCGTCGCACCTTCTCAGCCGGGCGCAGTCCAGGCGCAGCTCGCTCGTGCCCGACTGCTCCGCCAGGCACGCGTCCGCGTGCCGCAGGAGGAGGTCGGCGGAGTGGTGGTCCAGGTCGCCGTCGAGCCGCAGACGCGTGGTGCCCGGCCCCGCTTCGGTGGTGATGGAGAAGGCGGGGCGGGACGAGGCGGTCATACGGGGGCTCCGGGGTGGTGGCCGGTGGCGGCGGTGCCGTCGAGGGCGAGACGCGCCCGGTCGAGCAGCCGGACGGACCGGGGGAAGTCCTTCAGCTCGGCCGCCAGGACGTCCAGGGCCGGGAGGAGGGTGCGGGCGGGGACGCCGCGCGCGGTGAGGATGCCCGCGGTCCAGGTCATGAAGGTGGCCAGCAGGTCGTCGTCGTCGGTGTAGAGGGCGACGGAGAGGAACTCGACGATGTGCGCGACGTCCTCCGCCGTGTGCTCGCGCTGCTGGTCGGTGTAGGCGGCCATGGCGGGGACGCGTTCCTCCAACCGCGCCAGGACCTGCTTGACGAGCTGTCCTTGGGCGCGGGCGACCAGGGTGTACTCCTGGTCGACGAGGTGCGGCAGGTCGTCGGCCTGCACCCGCCCCGGCCGGGGCCGGGGAATGCCGTCCGCGAGCTGCCGGGCGGCGCCGCGCGCGTCCGGCGCCCAGGCGTCGGCGCCGAGCAGGCGGGCGTAGCGGCCGCCGGGGCCGAACGCCGCCCCGCCCACCAGGACGGGTATGCCGATGGCTTGGCAGGCGGTGATCGCCGCGTGGGCGGTGGGGAGCCTGGTGGGGAGGGAGGAGGACAGGGCGACGACGTCGGCGCCGGTGTGGTGGAGGTGCGCGACGAGGTGCGGGGTGGGGACCTGGGCGCCGAGGAAGTCGACCTCCCAGCCGCGCAGCGTGAGGACCTCGGCGAGGAGGCGGGCGGGCAGGACGTGCCACTCCTGGTCCACGCAGGCCACGGTGATCCGGCCCGGACGGGGTGTCGGCGCGGAGCGGGCGGCGGGGTGGTGGGCGAGGGCGGCGACGACCCGCTCCGTCATGGCGCTGGCGGCGTGCTCCTGTGCGACGGTGATGCGGTTCGCGGCCCAGTGGGCCCCGACCTTCGTCTGCACCGGTGCGATGACGTCCAGGAGGACCGCTTCGGCGGGCAGCCCGCCGTCGACGGCGGCGAGGACGGCGCCGACGGCCGTGAACTCGTCGCGGTCCATCGCCGCCGCCCACAGCCGCTCCCGCAGCCCCAGGATCTCTTCGTCGGTCGTCGCGCGCGAGGTCATGCGGTGTACCTGCCCCGCGTGTGGCCGTTCACCGCGCTCAGGTGGTTGCTGCGGGGGGCCGTGATCGCCACGACGGCCATGTCGTCGTGGCTCCCGTCGCGCAGCCACTGGGAGACGAGCATCTGGATGTGCTCGACGACCGCCTCGCCGGGCATGTTCGCGCACTCCGCGAGGGCCCGTCTCAGCCTCTCCTCGCCGAACATCTCGTCCCTCAGCGGTCCGCCGCGGGCCTCGGTGATCCCGTCGGTGTAGAGCAGGCACGTCTCGCCCGGCCGCAGGGCCGCCTCCACGGTGCGGGCCTCCACGTGGGGCAGGGCGCCGATCAGCGTTCCGTGGGTGGGGACCTCCTCGACCCGGCCGTCGGTCCGCACCACCAGGGGCGGCGCGTGGCCGGCCGCGGTCAGGCGCAGGAGCACCCCGTTCCCCGCGCGCCGGACCGAGGCCATGACCAGGGTCGCGAAGCGGGTGTGATGGGTGTTCAGGAGCGCCCCGTTGAGCAGGCGCAGCATCCGCGGGTGGTCGTCGGCCAGCGGGAGGAGCGCCTGGAGGGTGTTGCGGATCTTGCCGGTGAGCACGGCCGCGTCCAGGCCCTTGCCGCAGACGTCGCCGAGGACCACGAGCGAGGGCTCGTCCTCGGAGCCGCCGGGGTGGACGTCGTAGAAGTCGCCCCCGACGCGCTCGCCGGCCCCGGCGGGCCGGTAGCCCCCGGCGAACTCGACCCCGTTGACCTGGTGCAGCCGCGGCGGCAGCAGGTCGCGCAGCAGGGTCTGGGTGATGGTGCTCTGCTCGGCGTACAGGCGGGCGGCGGAGAGGGCGGCTCCGGCCCTGGCCGCGAACAGCCGGGCGAAGACCTCCTCGCTCTCGCTGAACCCGTTCTTCTCCGTGGAGCGGAGCAGGATCAGCGCACCGGCCGGCACGCCGTGGCCGGGCAGCGGCGTCACGACGACCGATCCGATCGTCCCGGTGAAGCCCTCCGGGAGGACCCAGGCGGGCAGCGTGCCGGGATCTATCCAGCGCGAGGGCACGGGGGGAAACCCCTGCAGCGCCTCGCTGAGGCCCGGCAGGTGGGACGGGTCGGCGTCGAGCAGGGAGCGTACGCCCTCCCGGCCCGCGACGGCGTGCGCGACGGGCAGCGTTCTGCCCGAGGCGGGCGCGACGACGACGGCCACGTCCGCGAGGTGTCGGGAGGCGAGCCGTGCCGTAGCCGCCATGCACCGGTCGGTGTTGAGCGAAGCCAGCAGCACGTTGGACGCCTCGGCGAGGAACGTGGTGCGCTCGCGTTCGGTGGCGAGGGCCTGCTCCGCGAGGCGGCGGTCGGTGTCGTCGACCAGCCACCACACCAGGTTCCCCCGCGCGTCCGGGGTGGGATGCGCCGTGAAGCTCCGAACGGCGATCCGCCCCGCCACCGGGGGGAGGGGCCCGGCGCCCCCGCAGCCCGGACCCGCGGACGCGAGGCCCGCGCTCAGGTCCCGGTGGCCCAGCGCCAGCCAGGCGGGGACGGCGTCCGCCATGGCCGTGCCCGGCGCCACGCCTTCCAGGAGGGAAGCGGCGGCGCGGTTCACCTCGACGACGGCTCCGGCCGGATCGGCGACGATCACGGGACAGGGCGCCAGGTCCCACACGCCGGTCGTCGGTTGCTGGTCGGTCCTCGTAACGGTGATTCCCTCGGTAGAGGCCATGAAGGGGGGCCCGCCTACGGCGGACCGCACCACCTTCCCACTGGACGGAAGAACACTTGCCTTCGGGCAACCATCCCGCAGCGGTGCTCCCGATGGCAAGCCGCCCCCGCCTCCGGGGCGCGCTCGGCCCGGTGCTGCGCGGGGGAGGGCGGAGGGGTTCGGACCGGGTCGCCCGGTGGCCGGGCGACCGCGCCGGTCCCGGCGGACGGCCGGGGAACCGTCCGCGGCGGGACCCGTGCCACGGCGCCCCGACGGCTCCCGCGCCGCCGCCCCGGGGGCCTTTGCCGCGTCCTGGTGGTCGCCCCGGCCAGGGCGTGGAGGCTGGAACGCGCACCGCGCGGTGACAGGGCGTCGTGGACACCCCTCCCGCCCGCGACCGGCCGGACCGTGCGCAGGCCCAGCCGGTCGCCGCGGACACCGATCGGCGGATGGAAGGTTACGGTGGAGGCAGCGGCGTCGTGCACGCAGCACGGCTCCCGCGGATGGAAAGCACGGCCCGGACCACTGGTGTGGGCCGGTACCGCACGGTGGGTCCGGGGGAGAACGCCCACGGGCCGGCGCTCGGTCTCGGCGCAGTCGGCCATCAGCAGCTCGACGGCCACCGCGCCGTGGCGCCGCTCGATCACCGGGCGGAACACGTCGAAGACCTCACGGGGAGGCGGCCCCGCGCGGTTCGTGCTCGACCGCACGGCGTCTGCCGAGCGCGGTCGGGCCCTGCCTCGGACCGTCTCCATCCATGCGGCTGTTCACATCGGACGGTCGCGACGAGCACGGATCGCTCACACGGGAGTGCCACATGTGCGAGGACCTCACGACCCTCACCTCACAGGCGCCCGCGACCCTGTCCGACGTCAGCGACGTGCTCCACCTCGTCGAGACAGCCTGGGACCGGGGCCGCGACGCCCTGAGCACCGCGCCCATCTCGGCGACCCAGGCCCGTGTGATGTACGTCATCGAGCGCGAACCGGGCATCAACCTCAGCGCGCTGAGCCGCCGTCTCTCCGCGACGGCCCCGTCCACCACGCGCCTGTGCGACCGCCTCCAGGCGGCCGGCTTCGTCCGGCGGACGCCCCGCCCCGACAACCGGCGGGAGACGCAGCTCACGCTCACCGAGGCGGGCGCCGCGTACGTCCGGGAGATCCGGCGCGGCCGTGAGCAGGCTCTCCGCCGGGCCATGAACCGCATGACCCCCACCGCGCGCGAGGCCCTGGCGACCGGACTCGCGGCGCTCTGCGAGGCCATCGTCGAACCGCCCCGCTCCTGAGGCCCGCGAGCGGGTTCGGGTGCGAGGGGGACGGGCCCTCCCCGCCGCGGACAGCGGGGGCCGGGGCCCCACCGCACAGAGGCCCCCCGCGCGGGGACCGTCGGCGGCGTTCAGCGCGGAACCAGTTCCGCCAGTACCCCCCGTGCGGCCGTCCCGTCGGGCCAGGTCCACCCGGCGACCACGTGAGCGGACCGCCCGCGCGCGTCGTCCGCCGCCCGCAGGACGCGGTTGACCCGCACCTCGACCCCGTCGTCCGGGGCGTCCCCGTGCACGGTGACGGTCGGGTCGGGGGTGTCGCTCGTGCTCCGGTGCTGCGGGACCGCCTCGCCGCGCAGGAGGGCGCGCATCTGGGCCGTCACCACCGGGTCGTGGACGCCGTCGTAGATCCACCGGGTGCCGAGCACCCCGTGCTCGGAGGTGCCGATCAGCGCCTCGCCGGGGACGCCTTCCGCAGCGGCGCCCCGGTAGCCCAGCGGTACCGCGTACGCCACCGGTTCCGGCGCGGCGGCGTCCACCAGGATCATGATCTCGATGCCCACCTCGCCCCGCGGGTCGTCCAGGCGGAACCCGCCCGCCACGACCAGGTCCGACGCGCCCGCGCCGCCCGCGAACCACGTCTGCTCCGGCAGCCAGCCGGTGAGCAGCTCCCGCTTGGTGGGCGCCATGGTGGTGCGGTGGATGACAGCCATGCGAACTCCCTCGTGCCGAGGTCCGGGCCCGTCCTGCGACGGGCTGGGTCCGAACCTATAGGAAGGGCTCCGCGGCTCTGGGGGGTGTCCCCCCTCCCGACGGCGTCCGCCGTCCCCGAGACCTTCTCGATCCGGACGCGCCGCTCCGGCCGGCCGCGAGGACGCTTCGCCACGCCCGATTGCCGCAGACGAGGATGGGCCCGCGCCCGAAAGGGGGAGGACTGCGGGAAGAGCAGTCCGGCGGACGGGCGGTGGGGGCCGTCTCGCCGCTGCACACCGCCGCCACCTGGGACGACCATGCAGACCTTTCTCCCCTTCCCCGATTTCGCCGCCTCCGCCGCCGTGCTCGATCCGCGGCGGCTGGGCAAGCAGCGGGTCGAGGCGCTGCAAGTGCTGCGGGGCCTGACCGTCCCCGGCTACGGCTGGCGGCACCACCCGGCGGTGCGCATGTGGACCGGTTACGAGGAGGCGCTGGTCCGGTACGGACTGGAGGTCTGCCGCGTATGGACGGCGACGGGACGCGCCGACACGTGCGCCGCCTCGCTCCTGGCCGGTTTCGCCGCCCTGCGGGCCGACGCCGGCGTACGCACGCAGGAGCGCCTGGCGGCGGACGGGGAGCTGCCGCCCTGGCTCGGCGAACCCGCGTTCCACCGCAGCCACCGGTCGGCGCTGCGGAGCAAGGCCCCGGACGTCTACGCGCCTCTGTTCCCGGACGTCCCCGAGGGCCTGCCGTACGTCTGGCCCGCCTCGGACCGCTCACGGTAGGCGGTCGGGCGGACGCCGGTCGCGGCGGCGGCGGGCGGTCGTCACGCGCGCCGGGGTCCTGGCGAGGGGGTTCCGGACGCCGGGGCGGCCCGGGCGCCGAGGCCCGGCGGAGGGGCGGCCGGGGCGCGCCCACGGGCCTGGTGACGGGGCGAAACGTTGTTTCCCCTGCATATCGGGGGTGTCGGGACGGTCAGCGGGTACCGGAGGGTGTCATAGCGGTCCTGGCCCGGGCGGCGGGGAACGGCGGACGGGTCGGCGCCGCCGCTCTCTCGACCGGAACCGGGTGTGAAGACGATGGAACTGTCGGGCACGGACCTGACGTACAGCCTCATCGGAGTGGGGGCGCTGGGCGCCGCGGTGCTGCCGGCACTGCTGGCCAGGCGGCCGCTCTCCGTGCCCATGGTCTTCCTGGCGCTGGGCTTCGCCGTCTTCCTGCTGCCGTGGGACCGGCTGCCCGTGCTGGACCCCGTGGCGTCCGGCCCGGCCGTCGAGCACGGCACGGAGGTCTGCATCATCATCGCCCTCATGGGCGCGGGCCTCGCCATCAACCGGCCCTTCGGGCGGCGCTCGTGGTCCACGACGTGGCAACTCCTCGGCATCGCCATGCCCCTCACCATCGCCGCCACCGCCCTGGTCGGCTGGGGCCTGCTGGGCTGGGCCCCGGCGGTGGCCCTCCTGGTGGCGGCGGTCCTCGCCCCCACCGACCCCGTGCTCGCCGGCGAGGTGAGGGTCGGGGAGCCGACGGAAGCGGAGTTCGACGAGGACGAGGTGCGCTTCGCCCTCACCAGCGAAGCCGGCCTCAACGACGGTCTCGCCTTCCCCTTCGTCATGGCCGCCCTCGCCCTCTCCGCGGCCTCGGCCACCGGATGGACCGGTGGATGGGTGTGGCACTGGGGCTGGTACGACGTGCTGGTGCGCATAGCGGTCGGGGTGGCGGTGGGCGTCGCCTTCGGCCGCCTGCTGGGGCGGCTCTTCTTCCGGACGCGCGTCAAGGCCCTGCGCCTGTCCGAGCAGAGCGAGGGCTTCGTCGCGCTCGCCGTCACCTTCGCCTCCTACGGTCTCACCGAACTCGTCCACGGGTACGGCTTCCTCGCGGTCTTCGCCACCGCCGTCACCATCCGCACCGCCGAGCGGGCGCACGGGTACCACCGGGTGATGCACTCCTTCGTCAACCAGGTCGAACGCCTCCTCACCGCGGCCATCCTCTTCCTGGTCGGCGGCTTCGTGGCCCAGGGCGGGCTGGCGTCGCTGACCTGGGAGGGCGCACTGCTCGTGGTGCTCCTGCTGCTGGTGATACGCCCGCTCATCGGGTACCTCTCCCAGGGGTCCGGCGGGGGCGCACGCCGGGAGCGGGCGGTCACCGCCTTCTTCGGCATCCGCGGCATCGGCTCCTTCTTCTACCTGGCCTACGCCCTCGGCCACGGCAGCTTCGCCGCCCCGGCGGCGTCGCTGTGGGCCACGGTGACCTTCGCGGTGATCGTGTCGGTGGTCCTGCACGGCGTCATGGCGTCGCCGGTGGTCAACCGCCTCGACGCGGAGGAGCGGCGGCGCGCGGACGCCGAGAACGCCGGTTCCTGAACGCGGCGGCGGCGTCCCCCTCGGTCGGGGAACCGCCGCTCGCCCCGCTCGCCCCGTGACGGAGCGGCGGGGTCGGTGTGCTGGGCGGCGATGGCGCGGACCGGCCTCCGCCGACGGGTGGGACGCCGGGGGCAAGCGGTTCCTCCGGTGCGCCGGGCATGTCGATCCGGCTGCCCTCCGGTGCGCCGGGCATGTCGATCCGGCTCGCCTCCGGTGCACCGGGCATGTCGATCCGGCTCGCCTCCGTGCACCGGGCACCTCCGGTGCACCGGGCACGACAACCCGCCCTCGTCCGGCCCCTGCCCGCCCCTGGACGGAGGAACCGGACGGCCCGGCAGCGGCGTCGGGCCGGTACCCGGTGGCCACGGGCGGCGTTCTGGACGCCGGCAAGGCGTCCAGGGCTCCCGCAACGCGGGGGGGGGGGGGGGGGGGGGGGGGGGGGGGGGGGGGGGTGGGGCGGTGGGGGGGGTGGGGGGGGGGGGGGGGGGGGGGGGGGGGGGAGAGA
>NZ_JBVJCD010000036.1:0-13196 GCF_055588985.1 Streptomyces sp. NPDC041970 | reverse complement strand
TGTTGTTCGGGACGCAGAAGGCGCCTCAGGTTCCCACCAAGGGGGGGCGCCCCCCCCCCCCCCCCCTCCCCCCCCCCCGCCCGTCTCATGCGGGGTCGGCCGTGCCGGTGGTGGCCGTCGTCGCCGCGCCCCAGGCCGACGAGGTGTCTCAGACCGTACGGGGCGACGCGGGATCGCGGACCTCGGCGATGCCGTCCTGCGCGGTCGAGCGCAGGCCCTCGGCGGTCTCCTGCCCGGCCTGCCGGGCGTGGTCGCCGGTCGTCCGGGCCGCGTCGACGGCGGTGCTCTTCACCGACTGCGCCGCCTGCGCGACCGGTTCGCGCATCTCCTCGCGCACGTCCTGGGCCGCCTCCAGCGCAGCCTGCTTCACCGGCTCGGCCAACTCCTCGGCGTGTTCGCGGAGCTGGCCTCCCAGGCGCTCCTCCGCAGCCGTGCTGGGGAGGAGCGCGGCGGCGAGCATCCCGGCGCCGAAGGCGATGACGCCGGCCGCCAGCGGGCTGCCCTGGGTCTGCCGCCTGATCTGCTCCGGCGCCTGCTGCGCCGCTTCGCTCACGCTGGACGTGGCGTCGGAGACGGTGTCCCCGACCCGCCCGGCGGTCCGGCCGACGCGGTCGGAGGCCTTGTGCGCGGCGCCGGTCGTCGCTGAGCTGCCGTCGTGCATCGTTCCCATGACCCGCTCCTTGATTCCGATCAGTCGTCCCTGGGTGGCGTCGATCTTCCGGCGGGCCACCCTGCCCGGTACGACCCGGTCGGCGAGGAGGTCGACCTTGTGGGCCAGGTCGGCCCGGGTGTCCTCCACGTCGCGCCTCAACTCATCGGGTTCCGCGCCCATCGGGCATCCTCCTTCAACGTTTCCACCGTCTGCTCGGGCTTGAGGTTCACCGCACGCATCCGCTTGCGGCCATTGCTGTACAGAACGGCCGCGACGACCGCCCAGACGGCGGTGACGAGCAACGCGGCCCAGGCGATATCCATGACATGGCCCAAGGCGAAGATCAGGGTCAGGCTGGCCAGCAGGACCACGAGATGTCCCGCGTACCCGGCCCCGGCGAGCAGACCGCCCGCCTTCCCCGCCTTCACCGTCTCCTGCTTGAGTTCGGCCTTCGCCAACTCGATCTCATTGCGCACCAGTTGCGACAGGTCGCTGCTGATGTCGCTGATCAGGTCGCCGAGCGACGGCTCCGGCGCCGGTGACCCGGCTTCCGGGCCCGCCGCCGGCGGGTGCTGGTCCGATGGGGACAGGGGCATCGCTCAGCTCCCCTCGTACCGCTGGCCGAGGCCCTCGTCCCGCACCGTCGTGGGCGGGTGGACCGGCTGTGCCGTGGGCGGGTGGACCGGCTGTACGGGGGTCGCCGGGGCTGCCCTCGGCGGCGCCTGCGGGGTCTCCTGGAGGCGCGATGCCCCGGAGGTCCCCGGCAGGGCGGTCGTCCCGCCCGCCGGGAGCGGCGCGGCGGTTTCGCCGGCCCCGGTCCGGGGGCGGTCGCCCGAGGACGTCGACGCCGTCTCCGGCGCGGACCCTCCCGGCGATCCCGCGGCGGCTATCCCCTTGCCGAGGCGGGCGGCGGCGAAACCGGCGACCGCCGCCCCCGCCAGGAACAGGCCGGGCTTGCGGCGCGCGAAGCCGCGCAGGTCCTCGACGATGCCCTCGGGCCCCCGGTTCTCCAGGTGCGAGGCCACCTTCCGGCCGCTGTCGGCGACCTGCCGGACCGCGGCGGCGGCGGTCGAGTCGGGCTTGCCGTTGGCGCTCATCTCGTGCAGTTCGTCGGCCAGGCGGCGGACGTTGCCCGCGAGCTGCCGGGCCTGGGCCCGCGACTGCCCCTGCAACTGGTCGCGCAGTTCGCCCAGCAGGTCGCGCGCCTGGGCCGTGGCCTCGTTCACCGTGGCGGCGGCCTGGTCCTTGGCGGTGCCCGCCACGTCGGCCGCGTGAGAACCGACCAGGTCCGCGCCCTCGGCCGCCTTCTCCTGAGCGGTGTGCGCTACGCCCGACGAGCGGTTCGCGTCGTGCGTTCCGGGGCGTTCAAAGTCGCTCAAGGCTCCTCCTAGATCGGTTGGTGCGGATGTCTCGTCCGCCGAGTAACCGCCTTAGCCCCACATAGTCGGAATATCGCGCACTGATTTTTCGAGGTCCTGCGGCGGGCTCGCACCGGCCCGGCTCCGCCGAGGCGTCAGGGCGCGTACGCGGCGGCCGACCCCGGCCGCAACGGTGCTCCGCGGCCGTCCGACCCGCGTGCCCCGAGAAGCGCGCGGCAACCGGGCGCACGCGCGCCGCCCCTTCCGGCGGCGGGGTCCGGGCCCCCGCGCACCGGTTCCGCGCCGGCAGCCCGGCCGTCAGCCCCCGAGCAGTGGTCCGGACGCGCGGTCCAGGACCGAGGTGACGCGCCGCCAGGTCTCGACGTCCCGGACGGCCGGCTCGATCCGCCGGACCGGCGAGGCGTCCGCCCAGGAGGCGGCCAGCGCCACCGGGTCGCCGCCGCCCGCCGCCGACGCGGCCAGCGCGGCCGCACCGAAGGCGACCTCTTCCCCGCCGCCGGGGAGGACGAGCGGGCGTCCCGAGAGCCGGCGGACCGCCTCCACCCACGCCCCGCCCCGCGCCCCGCCGCCGATCAGGCGCAGCGGGCGGGCGGCGACCTCGGGGGCCTCGGGGTCGAGACCGCAGGCCCGCAGCACCTCGTCCAGGGCGCGCAGCACGGTGACGACCGCCCCCTCGTAGGCCGCGCCCAGGAGTTGGCGCGGGGTCGTGTCGTGGCGCAGCCCGGTCAGCAGCCCCGAGGCGGACGGCAGGTCGGGGGTGCGCTCGCCGTCGAGGTACGGCAGCAGGACGGCCTGGCCGCCGGGGGCCGTGTCCTCCCGGTCCAGGCCCAGCAGTGCGGCCACCCGGTCCACGGCGAGCGTGCAGTTGAGGGTGCAGGCCAGCGGCAGGTACGTACCGTCGGCGGCGGCGAAGCCGGACAGCGCGGCGGAGGCGGGGCGGGTGCGGGAGGCGGCGAAGACCGTGCCGGAGGTGCCGAGGCTGAGGACGGGGTGGTCCAGCAGCCCGGCCCCGCCCAGGCCCAGGCCCACCGCGGCGCTCATGTTGTCCCCGGTCCCTGCCGCCACCGCGATGCCCGCGGGCAGTCCCAGCGCGCTCGCCGCCGCCTCGGTGAGCCCACCGATCCGGGCGGCCCCGGTGGGCGCGACCTCGGGCAGCAGGGCCGCGTCGAGGCCGAGGAGGTCCAGCAGGACCGGGTCGTAGCCGCCGGTGGCGGTGGCGTACCAGCCGGTGCCCGAGGCGTCTCCGGGGTCGGTGGCCGCGACGCCCGCGAGGCGCTCGGTGAGGAAGTCGTGGGGGAGGCGGACCGCCGCCGCGGCCGCCGCGCTCGCCGGCTCGTTCTCGCGCAGCCACCGCCACTTGGCGGCGGTGAGCGAGGCCACCGGCACGGACCCGGTGCGCGCGACCCACGCGCCGGGCCCGCCGAGCGCCTCGGTGAGGGCGGCCGCCTGCGGCGCGGAACGGGTGTCGTTCCACAACAGGGCCGGGCGCAGCGGCCGGCCCGCCCCGTCGAGCACGACCAGCCCGTGCTGCTGACCGGCGACCGCGATGCCGGTGACCGCGCGGGCGGGCAGGCCGCACGGGGCGAGCGCGGCCGCGACCGCGTCGCACAGCGCCCGCCACCAGTCCTCCGGATCGCTCTCGCGGGCCCCGTCCCGCCCGGTGACCAGGTGGGCCGAGCGCCCCACGGCGAGCCGCGCACCGGTCGCGGCGTCGACGACGACGGCCTTGGCGGACTGCGTCGAGCTGTCCACGCCGATGACGACGGCGGATGGCGGCATGGGGGCCTCTTTCGCGCGGTGAGTCCCCGTCATTTCGATGGGGCACGAACAAATTACGGGACGCGGACCCGGCTGGGCAGGGCAACGGGCCGACGACGCACGGGGGTTCCCCGGCGGGGCGGGGTGTGCTTGATTAGTCATGACACTGAACAAATACGGGTGCCGGGCGCGCCGGCTTCCCGGCGGCAGGCGAAGGCGGTCGGACGATGACGGAGCGCTTCACCCCCACCCCCGAGGACAGGTTCAGCTTCGGCCTGTGGACCGTGGGCTGGCAGGGCCGGGACCCCTTCGGCGACGCGACCCGCGCGCCCGTCGACCCGGTCGACTCGGTGCGGCTGCTCGCCGAACTGGGCGCCTGGGGCGTGACCTTCCACGACGACGACCTGATCCCGTTCGGCTCCCCCGAGCCGGCGCGCGGCGCGGTCGTCGAGCGCTTCCGGCGGGCGGTCGAGTCCGCCGGGCTCGTCGTGCCGATGGTGACGACGAACCTCTTCACCCATCCGGTCTTCAAAGACGGCGCGTTCACCGCCAACGACCGGGACGTACGCCGCTACGCGCTCCGCAAGGCCCTGCGCGCCGTCGACCTCGCCGCCGAACTGGGCGCGACCACCTTCGTGGCGTGGGGCGGGCGGGAGGGGGCGGAGTCCGGCGCGGCGAAGGACGTCCGCCTCGCGCTGCACCGGATGAAGGAGGCCTTCGACCTGCTGGGCGACCACGTCACCGAACAGGGCTACGACCTCCGCTTCGCCATCGAGCCCAAGCCGAACGAGCCGCGCGGCGACATCCTGCTGCCCACCATCGGCCACGCCCTCGCCTTCATCGAGCGCCTGGAGCGCCCGGAGCTGGTCGGCGTCAACCCGGAGACCGGGCACGAGCAGATGGCCGGGCTGAACTTCCCGCACGGCGTGGCCCAGGCGATGTGGGCGGGCAAGCTCTTCCACATCGACCTCAACGGGCAGTGCGGCATCAAGTACGACCAGGACCTGCGCTTCGGCGCGGGCGACCTGCGCCAGGCGTTCTGGCTGGTCGACCTGTTGGAGAGCGGCTACGAGGGCCCGCGCCACTTCGACTTCAAGCCGCCGCGCACCGAGGACCGCGCGGGTGTGCGGGCCTCGGCGGCGGGCTGTATGCGCAACTACCTGATCCTCAAGGAGCGGGCGGCCGCCTTCCGCTCCGACCCCGAGGTGCGGGCGGCGCTGCGCGCCTCCCGCCTGGACCAACTGGCGCGCCCCACCGCCGCGGACGGCGTCGCGAGCCTGCTCGCGGACCGCACCGCCTACGAGGAGTTCGACGTGGACGCCGCGGCCGCGCGCGGCATGGCCTTCGAGGCGCTGGACCAACTTGCCCTGGACCACCTGCTCGGCGTGCGCTGACGCGGACGGGGCCCTCCGGCTCACCCGCCGGACGGCTCCGCGTACGCCGCCGGGTCGGCCAGCACGTCCCGCACCACCAGGGCCGCGGCGCCCCGAGCGGCGTCCGCGGCCACCGACGACGCGCGGAGCCGGCCGCCGCCCGGAACCCAGAGGCCGGAGACCACCCGGTCGGCCAACTCCGCCTCGGCGGGCGGCGACAGCCACGGCGCCAGGCCCCGGTAGATCCCGCCGAGGACCACCGCGTCCGGGTCGATCAGGTTGACCGCCCCCGACAGCACCCGCCCCAGCATCCGGCCCGCCTCGCCGAGCGCCGCCACCGCACGGGCCTCCCCGGCCCGCGCGCGCCGCTCCAGTTCGGGCACCCCCGACCGCGCGCCGCCCCCGATCCCGGCCGCCCGCAGCAGGGCCGCCTGCCCGGCGTACTGCTCCAGGCAGCCTCGGGAGCCGCACCGGCACTCCGGTCCGGCCGGGTCGACCGGCACATGGCCGATCTCGCCGGCGAAACCGTGGGCGCCCCGCAGCAGTTCGCCGTCGAGGACGAGGGCGCCGCCGACCCCGATCTCCCCGGTCAGGTAGAGGAAGCTGCGCGCCCCCGCCGCACCGCCGAACCACAGCTCGGCCAGCGCCGCGAGGTTGGCCTCGTTCTCCGAGGCGACCGGCAGCACGCGGCGGCCGGGGGCCGGGGCGGCGAGCGCGCGGGCGAACAGGTCCTGCGCCGGGACCTCGTTCCAGCCCAGGTTGGGGGCCTGCCGGACCGCGCCGCCGGAGACCAGACCCGGCAGCGCCAGCGTCGCGCCCACCGGCCGCAGCCGCTGCTCGTACGCCGAGTCCAGGGCCGGCGCGGCGATCCGGGCCGCGCGCGCCAGCACCTCGGCGGCGGGCGTG
This sequence comes from Streptomyces sp. NPDC041970, assembly GCF_055588985.1. NCBI lineage: Bacteria > Bacillati > Actinomycetota > Actinomycetes > Kitasatosporales > Streptomycetaceae > Streptomyces > Streptomyces sp. NPDC041970. The sequence goes on along the minus strand of NZ_JBVJCD010000036.1, from coordinate 7,128 downwards.
CCCCGGTTGTCCAGGTGTTCGGTCCGCCGGACCCGGTCGGCGCCCGCCAGGTCCACGACGCACACCGACACGTAGTCGACGTTGATCTCCACGCCGAGCCCGGCCGGCCCGGTGCGGGCCACCGTGAGCGCGGTGCCGGGGCGGCCGGCCTGCCCGCTGAACGTCTTGCCCGACTCGGTCAGGAACCCGCTCTCCAGGAGCTGTTCGACCAGCGAGGAGACCGCCGCGCGGGTCAGCCCCACCCGCGCGGCGACCCCGGCGCGGGTCGCCGCGCCCTGCTCGCCCTCGTCCCGCACGGCCCGGAGCACCAGGCTCAGGTTGTGCCGCCGCACGGTGTCCTTGCCGGCCTTGGGCCCCAACGGAGCGAGGATGCTCTTCATATCGTCGACGAGCCTATGCGATGCCGCTGGAGGGACGGCGGGAAGGAGGCGGCCCTGGGCGGCGGGCCCGGACCGCCTCCCCGCTCAGGGCTTCGCGCCCCGCGCCGCCAGCATGTCCGCCATGAGGCGGATCTCGGACTGCTGCCCCTGGACCATGCCCGCCGCCAGCGCGCGGATGACGTCCGTCTCCGCGGCGGCGGCCGCCGCCCGAGCCATGTCCGCGCCCGCGCGGTGGTGCGCGGTCATCAGCCGCAGGAACAGCACCTCGGCCCGCTCGCCCCTGGCGGCGGCGAGCGCCGCCAACTCCGCGTCCGTGGCCATGCCCGGCATCAGCGCGCCGTCACCGGAGGGCGTGACCGCGTGCCCCATCCACGCCATGGGGGGCCCGGCCGAACTCTTCGGCAGCCCCCACATCTCCAGCCAGCCCAGCATCATGCCGCGCTGGTTGGCCTGGGTGTTGATGATGTCGTACGCGAGGCGCCGCACGTCCTCGTCGTCGGTGCCCTCCCGCACGAGGAACGACATCTCGACCGCCTGCTGGTGGTGGACGGCCATGTCGCGGGCGAAGCCCGCGTCCGCCGAGCCGTCGTCCGGGGCCCGGAGCGCCGCCGAGGAGGCCGGGGACGAGGAGGCGGCGGACGTCCCCGCGACCGTCAGGCCCACCAGGGCGAGGGCCAGGGCGAGCACGCAGGCCCCGGCGAGGGCCATCCGGCGCGCGGGCCCCGAGGCTGCGGGGGCGGTCACTTGTCGAGCCCGCCGGAGCAGGCGGCCCCCGGCTCGGGGGTCTGCGGGCCCTGCACGTACTTGGTGAAGAACTGCGCGACCCGCGCGTCCGACGCGCTCTTGACCGTGACCTGCTTGCCCCACGCGCTGAGCATCAGCGGGTCCTTCTGGTCCTTGACCGGGCTCATCAGGGAGTACGGCGTCGAGGCGACCCGCTTCTTCAGCGCCTCGACGTCGGCGTCCGCGGCCTTGTCGTTGTACGTGACCCAGACGGCGCCGTGCTCCAGGGAGTGCACGGCGTTCTCCTTCGGTATCTCCTGGGAGTAGACGTCGGCGTTGCAGTTCATCCAGACCTGGTTGTGGTCGCCGCCGACGGGCGGGTTCATCGGGTAGTCGACCTTCTTCGCCACGTGCTCCCGGCCCAGGTCGTCCCAGGTGCGCTCACCGGTGACGGGCGACGTCCTGGCCTGCTCCTCGGCCTGCTCCTTGTCGTTCGCACGGGACATCAGATAGCCGCCCCCGGCGACGAGCGCGGCGACCACCGCCACCGACGCGCCGATGGTGACGGCGCGGACGCGGCGCTCGCGGGCGCGCTCCTTGCGGCGGGCCTCTTCGAGCTTGGCGCGGCGCGCCGCGGCGGGGTTGTTCGGGTTCTTGGGGGAAGCCATGGGAAGTCCTCGTCGTTCAACGGATGCATACGGGCGATGCATGACAGGAAAGGGGGATCAGGGCAGAGCGGCGGCGGCTCCCGGTGAGCCGGCGCCGGGGCACGGCGGGGGAGCGGCGGCCTCCTAGATCCGTTGGACCTGAAGACGCAGTTGATCGACGGAGCGGACGCCGTCGTGGGCGGGCCCCCGGACGGCGGCCGCGCCGGTGAGCGGGGCGACGGGGACGACGGCCCCCGGCGAGGGGAGGGCGGCGGGCGCGGACGCCACCGGGAGCACGACGGCCGCGGAATGGGTCGAGCCCCCGTGGCACGACGTGCCGAGACCCCGGTCCGCCGGGGCGGCCGCGACGACCGGCTCGAGGGCAGCGCCGGGCGCCGGCGTCATGGCGTGCGCGGCGGCCGCGCCGACCGGACCCGCGGCGACCGGGACGGGGGTCGCCCCGTCGGTCACCGAGCAGCAGAAGAACATGGCCAGGAGGAAGAGCACCCAGCTCAGGGCGGTGGGCGTGCGGGGGCGGCGCCGCTGCCGGCCGATCCGCGCGCTCACTGTGGTCATCGCCCGTCATCGTAGTAGGTGTATGAAGATTCAAGGAAGACGGGTTCCCCGCCGCCGCACAGTCTGCCCGAGCGACCCCGCGCTCGAACATGGTCACGGCGGAGGAACAGGAGCGGGATTCCGTACGGGGTGTGGATTCGAGGGCGATCGTGCACAGGCTTCCTCCTCGTCGACTCGGACAAAGGGGCCGTGCGCCCCTGCCGTCCCGCGCCCGCGCAGCCTTTGCGCGCGCCTCGGCGAGCCGCTGGTGCGCCTGGCGGGCCTGCCCGGCGCCGAGCCTCCCCGGCCGAGGCGCCGGCGTACGCGGCGGGCTCAGGGCGGGGGCGGGAGCGGCGCGGGGCCCAGCAGTGCCGCCGACCGCCGCAGGGCGTCCGCCCGGCGGGCCGTCGCGGCCCCGTCCGACCGGTCCGAGGGCGCGGCGGCCACCAGGGCGAGCCGGTCCCGCCAACTGACCCCGCCCAGGTGCACGGCGACCGCCGTCATACCGGGGACCGACTCGCCCCGGTCGACGGCGTGGCCGGTGCGCCGGATCTCGGCCAGCTCCGCCAGCAGCGCCGTACGCGAGGTCAGGGTGCGGGGCGTGAGCGCTTCCAGCTCCTCGCGCGGATACAGGGCGCACACCTGGTCCACCGGCATCCAGGACATCAGCAGCTTGCCGCCCGCCTCCGCGTGCGCCGGCCCCGTACGCCCCAACTCCAGGGCCACGCGCACCGGATGCCCCGACTCGCGGCCGTCGGCGACGATGACCTGGTCCCCGATGAGCGCCGTGCTGCGCACCGTCTCGCCGGTCCGCGCCGCGGCGTCCTCCAGCACCGGTCCCAGCCGCTCCCGCGCCGCACCGCCGAACCCCGCCGGGCGGCCGAGCCGCACCAGCTCCGGGCCCGCCGCGTAACCACGCCCCGAGGTGTCGCGGATCGCGAACCCCCGGCCCTCCAGGGTGCTCAGCACCCGGTGCGCGGTGGACCGCCCGACGGCCAGGCGTTCGGCCGCCTCGCTGACGGTGAGGGTGTCGTGGGTGAGGAAGAGCCGCAGGGCGCGCAGCCCCGTGTCCAAAGACGCGATCGTGTAGTCACCAGCGGCCGTCGTGCCCATGCTCCCGCCCGTCCCCTCTCGTCCTCGTCACCGTCGGTATCCCGACGACGGACATGATCCCGCGTCCGCGGACGCCGCGCCGGGCGGTCGGCACGACGCCGAGGACGGGCGACCGACCCCGCGTCAGCGCGGTGATTTTTCGGGTCACTCTCCCGGTGGCCGGGAATCTGTTCCTTTCGATCCGATTCGATCGTATGTGCCGACGTCCCCGCCTACGGGACGAAAGCCCAGACCGTCAGGGGATGTTGGCTGCTGCTGCGCCCTTCGGCCCGATTCACTTGTCCCGCTGTCCGGTACGGACGATGGCCGACGAACACGCCCTCGAACCCTCGTCACTCGCTGTGCGCGCTCCACAGCGCTGCGTGCGAAAACTGGCGAGTGTATTCCTCTTGGCGAGCTTCCGCAGGGGGTTGGATGAATATGCCGAAGCCCTGTTCTGATCTGGATAAGCTCACGCGCAGTGAAGACGAGTTGAGATGAATCCGAGCACTTGGTCCTGAGTCTCCGCTCACGTGCGCATACATCCCGGAATCAACCGCCAGAGGGTTTAGATGGTCCGTGTTGAATCACCGCCGACCGACAGAGAAATCCCCGTCGTCCGCGTAGTCCTGCTGCCCGTGGCCCTGCTGGTCGTCGCGGCCGCCGCCGGCGCCGCCCTGGTCGCCCCGGCCGCGCGGATACCAGTCGCCGTGTGCGGCGCGATCGCCGCGACCGTGGTCGCCGTGCTCACCACGGCGCTGCACCGCCGCCGACGCGCCATGCGCGCCCAGCGCGCCGGGTACGAACAGCGCATCGCCTACCTGGAGCACCGCATCTTCTCGCACGACTCCGAGACGGTGCGGCTCACCAAGGAGGTCATGCCCACCGCCATCCGACGGCTGCGCGTGGGCAATTCGCCCGAAGAGGTGATGCGCGACGTCGTCGACGCGGACCCGGCCAACCGGCACCTGCCCAAGGCGCTGCGCGAGCAGATCCACCAGGTCCTGGAGGTCATCGACAACGAGGAGGCCCGGCGCGACTCCGCGCAGCGCGCCTTCGTCAGCGTCGCCCGCCGCGTCCAGGCGATCGTGCACCGCCAGGCCAGTGAACTGCGGGAGATGGAGGACCACTACGGGCGCAACCCCGAGGTCTTCGACGACCTGCTGCGCATCGACCACGGCACCGCGCTGATCGGCCGGCTCGCCGACTCCATCGCCGTCCTCGGGGGCGCCCGCCCCAGCCGCCAGTGGCCCAAGCCCGTACCGCTGTTCAGCGTGTTGCGGGGGGCGATGTCCCGCATCCTGGAGTACCAGCGCGTCGACCTGCACTCGATCGCCAAGGTCGCCATCGTCGGCACCTCGGTCGAACCGCTCATCCACGCCTGCGCCGAACTCCTCGACAACGCCACCCGCTACTCCCCGCCCCAGACACGGGTGCACGTCACCGCGGTCGAGGTGCAGACCGGCATCGCCATCGAGATCGAGGACGGCGGCGTCAGCCTCAGCGAGGAGGCGCGGGCCCGCGCCGAGAACATGCTCGCCCAGGCCCAGGCCGGCATCAACATGAACGACCTGGGGGAGTCCCCGCGGCTCGGCATGGCCGTCGTCGGCCGGCTCTCGCGGATGTACCAACTCCAGGTGTCGCTGCGCCAGTCGGCGTACGGCGGCGTCCGCGCCGTCCTCGTCGTCCCGCGCGACATGATCACCACCGGCCCCGCGCCGGGCATCGCCCACGGCATCGGCGCCACCTCGCGGCCCACCAGCTCGCTGGACATGTCGCAGCTCCAGCACGTCGTGCCGCCCCCCGGCAAGCGCAGGCCCAAGCCCGCGGCCACCGGCCCCGTGCCGTCCCTGGCCGCCCCGGCCCCCACCGGCGCCCCGGCGGCGCACCCGGCCGCCCCGGCGTCGGCCATGGAGGACGACGTTCCCGTGGTCACCGAATGGACCGAGAACGGGCTGCCGCAACGCCGCAGCCGGGGCCGCGCCCCGCTCGGCTCGCACAACCTCCCGCAGCAGCCCCCGCCGCAGCCCCCCGCGCGGGCCGACGGCTCCCCGTCCGGCCGGGGCGAGGGGGCGGAGGGCGGCGAGAAGCCCCCCGGCCTCTGGCTGGAGGCCTTCACCAAGGCCGTCAACGGCGTACCGCAGGAACCGAAGCACGGCGAAGACTCCGACGACGCGTGGGACAAGGGAGACCTGAAGTGATCCAGCAGCGGGGAAACATGGACTGGATGCTCAAGGAACTGGCCGACGACGTGCCGAGCATCCACCAGATCGTGGTGCTCTCCTCGGACGGCCTGCGCATCGCCATGCACGGCGGCGACCCCGACGTCGCCGACCGGCTGGCGGCGGCCTGCGCCGGGCTGCAGAGCCTGGCCGCCGCGGTGGCCACCGAGATCCCCTACAGCGACGGCCTGATGAAGCTCGTCGTCATCGAGGTGACCGGCGGGTTCTTCTACCTGATGGCGGCCGGGACCGGCGCGTACCTCGCGGTCCTGGCCGGCGAGACCATCGACGCCGGACTGGTCGGAGCCCGGATGCGGGACCTGGTCGTGCGGATCGGAGCCCATCTGACCAGTCCGCCCCGCCACGGCGGGCAGTCCGGATGACCGAACCCCGACGAGAACGCCGCAAGGCCGACCCGGCCCTCAGCGATCCGGAGCGGCTGTACGTGATCACCGGCGACCTCGACGACAGCGGGCGGTCCGCGCTCGACCTGGTCACGATGGTCGTCGCGCAGGCGGAACCCTCGCCGACGTACCTGCCCGAGCAGGCCGCCATCCTGCGGCTCTGCCAGGCCCCCCTGTCCGTCGCCGAGATCTCGGCCTACCTCGGCCTGCCCTTCAGCGTGGTCACCTCCCTGCTGAGCGATCTGCTCGCGGCCGAACTCATCCAGTCGCGCGCGCCGATCGTCCGCGCCACCCTCCCCGACAGGTCCCTTCTCGAAGCGGTGATGCATGGACTTCAGAAGCTCTGACACGGTCACCGGACCCCGTAGCGAGGACGTCCTCCCCACCACGGCCACCGCCGCGGTGAAGGTCGTGATCGTCGGCGGGTTCGGTGTCGGCAAGACGACCCTGGTCGGCTCCGTCAGCGAGATCCGGCCGCTGACGACCGAGGAGACCATGACCCAGGCCGGCGTCGGCGTGGACGACAACGCCGGGGTGGAGACGAAGACCGCCACCACCGTGGCCATGGACTTCGGGCGGATCAGCCTCAGCGAGGAACTGGTCCTCTACCTCTTCGGCACCCCCGGCCAGGAGCGCTTCTGGTTCCTGTGGAACGGCCTGTTCGAGGGAGCCCTCGGCGCCGTCGTCCTCATCGACACCCGGCGGCTCCACGTCAGCTTCGACGTCATCGGCCGGCTGGAGGAGCGCGGGGTGCCGTTCGTCGTGGCCGTGAACACCTTCCCGGACGCGCCGCACCATCCGGTCGCGACCCTGCGCAGAGCCCTCGACCTGCCCGACGAGGTGCCGATGATCGACTGCGACGCCCGGCTGCGGGCCTCCAGCCGCGATGTGCTGATGACCCTGATGCGCTATCTGCACAGCCTGGCCGTCCCACTGGCCTGACCCCGAGGCGACCCCCGGTCTCCGGGAGGCCCCCGCGGACGTCCCCACCGACGCCGGGGGGGGGGGGGGGGGGGGGGGGGGGGGCGCCCCGCGCCCCCCCCCCCCCCCCGCGGCCGGGGCCTCGGAGAGGGGAGTATAAGGCCCTCCCCCCCCCACCCCGTGA
>NZ_JBVJCD010000035.1:0-69707 GCF_055588985.1 Streptomyces sp. NPDC041970 | reverse complement strand
GTGTTGTGATCCTCCGTCGCCAACGTCAGATCCACCCGCCGCACCGAACGCCCCGCCCGCCGCAACCCATCGAACGCCTGCGGACTCGTCACCTCGTGCAACAGATGCAGATCGATGAAGAGAAGATCCGGCTCACCCTCCACACGCCGAACCACATGATCGTCCCAAACCTTCTCCGCGAGTGTCCTACCCATCGCTTTCCCTCCGGCGGGCCGCAACGGCCCGGTCATGTCAGGTCGAACTCCGCTGACCTTCGCTGGTGTCGGAATGCCCAGGGGCGCCAAGCCGAGGACGTGGCCAACGTAGGGACCGGTGTCCTCCCCACGTCCTCACTCCGTCCTTGCGGAGGTCCTGGTGGGGGCGGTGATGGAATGTCTCGCGGGGCGACGAGGAGAACGGGTGACCATGCGCTACAAGACCTGCTGGCGGTGCTGGCCGCCTCATCGCTCCTGCTCTCCTGTTCCACCGCCGACCCGGACCGCGTCACGCGCGACGCGTACCCGCACTGGGAGAAGGCGGCCGGCGCACCCGAGGTCGCGGACTTCATGAAGGTGGAGGTGCCGGTGGGCGCGACGGAGGTGAAGGGCGCCGTCCAGGCCAATCCGCAGGAGGACGTCTACCTCCTCTCCTTCGTCACCGAGACGAAGAAGGCCGTCGAGATCGTGGAGGACCTCCGCTCCGAGAGGCCCCTCCACACCAGGGCCGTAGACCCTTCCCCCGCTCGGGAACTCTTCGGGCACCTGGGGCTGCCGGAACCGCAGACCCTGAAGGGAGCCCGTCGGACGGGGGTGTGCCCGCCGTGCGTGCAGGACCACCGACGGCGCGCCGTCGCGTGGATCGACGTCCACGTGTACGACATGGCAGCCGGCAGGACCCGCGTGTACCTCCACGCGTTCTGATCACCTCCGGCCCGACTGAGCCGCGACGAACTCCCCGCTGAACGAGTTCCACAAGGCAGGACCGGACCAGGACCAGGCACGCGGGGAGGCGCCCCGAGCGACGAGGGGAGCCGCCGCACTGACCCCGGCGGAGGAGTGGCGAAGCGGACCACGCCTACGCCCTCGAAGGGCCTGCCTCGTGCTCGTCTCTGTGCTGATCGTCACCTTCGGCAAGACCGGCACCGGCTCGCCCACCGAACCAGCCGTCGTCCGCAGCCGTACGGAATGCGCGTACCGGCGGAAACGAAAACGTGGCACACCTCGCGGATCACTATCCGCTACCCTGTTCCCTGGTCGGCCATGGCGTAGCCCCTGTCAGGCAGCATCGCTGCTCACCAGGGTCCACACCCACAACTGATCAGCGGGCTTGGCTTCCTTGCCGAAGATCCACTCAGCGGATTCTCTGCAGGGTTTCCTCCAAGCTCCGGCCTTCGTAGCTCAGGGGATAGAGCACCGCTCTCCTAAAGCGGGTGTCGCAGGTTCGAATCCTGCCGGGGGCACAACACATTACCGCCCTGACCTGGGGTTTCTTCCCAGGAAGGGCCTCGCTCGGCCCCGGACTCATCGTCCGGGGCCGTCTGCGTGAGCGGGCGGGCGGCGACCTCCGGTAGATCCCCGCGCGGCCCGCCGACCATCGCCAGTCGGTCACCACGCCCGCGGCTCCCGCACCGCTTGGGTCAGCGCATCCTCGCGCGCATCCTCTTGGTGCGCACACACGCTCGCAGCGTCTGCGGGAGCGGGACGCGCAGCGGGGAGAAGGCCGGGCTCGGAGCGGCCAGGCGGTGGCGTGCTCCCGTCGGCGCGCACCGCATCACAGTGACTCATTGCGTTCGAACGGACACGGAGGGTCCTTGCGGTGCCTGCGGGCGGGTGCGAATCATCAGGTGTCCCATCGATCACGTGGAAGGACGCCCGCCTCATGGCTCACCGCAAGGTGTACCTCGCCGTCGGCAGGACCGACACCCGGCTCTACCGCTTCGACCCCATCGACGGTGACACGCGTGTCGTCGACGGCGTCCCGCCCTACAGGCCCGGCTACACCGCCATGGGCGCGCAGTACCGCGGCGACGACCAGGAACCCCTGTTGCTGGCGGTGAGCCACGACAGGCTCATCACCATCGACCCGGCGGCCGGCACCCTGAAGGAACAGGCCGTCGACGGGCTGCCGAGCGATATCCCGTGGTTCGACGGCGACATGGACCCCGACGGCAAGACCCTCTTCGTCGTCAGCAACCCCGAGGCGCACAGCTACGCCATCGATGTGGCGGCCGCCACGGCGACCCCGCGTTCCGCTCCGGGAGGCGGGCGGTGGGACGACTTCGCCTACCACCCCAAGGACGGGCGGCTGATCTCGGTGGAAGGTGACAACGGCGACCTGCTGCTCATCGATCCGGGGCGGGAGCCCATGAGGACGGTCCTCAAGAAGCGGGTCTTCCCGCCGGCGGAAGCCAGCACCGCGGCCGGCTCGCGTACGTCGTACTCGGCCACCTTCTTCGACCAGGACGGCAACTTCTACGCGGTCGACTCCGCGGGCAACGTCAACCACCTCGACCTGACCCAGGCCGCGGTCCCCGACCGCTCGCAGCGGGTCGGGCGGGGGAAGGTGCCCGTCGGCGCCCTTGAGATCATGAACGGCGCCGGGCGCATCACCCCTCTGCCGGTCCCGCCCAGCTATGACGAGATCGCCGTGTCCAAGAAGTTCAACCAGACGTGGGAGACCAGCGAGCCCCGAGGCAGGGTGTACAGCTTCCAGCTCACGCTCACGGCTGTCACCAAGGGCAGCGGCACGGCCGAGGACGTCAGGAGGTTCCGGATCTCCTTCGACCTGCCCACGGTCAAGGGCGCGAAGGCCGAGGCGTCCGGCGTGACCGTCATCGCCCAGGACGGCAAGGCGTACCTGGAGTCCCAGAACGACCAGCTCCTCACCGCGGGCGCCTCCCGGCCGATCTCCGTGCAGATCACCGTGCCGGGCGACCCGGCGCACCTGCCTCGGGAGTACCCCCTCGACGGCCTCAAGGCCACGCGCCTGCCCGGCGCCTGACCCGTCACCTGACCCGCCTGACCCGTCGTACGGGGCAGCCGCGCGGACACGAAGCAGGAGGCGCTCACGGGCCGCGCACGGCCCGCCTCCCGCGACTCCTGCGCCCGCACCGCCTCGTACGCCGTCGGGCACGGCGCCGCCACCCGGCCGGCCCCCTCGCCCGGTACCTCCTGGCGGCGGGACCGGCGCGGATGGGCGGGTCCGGGGCAGTGCGACGCGTGCGCCCACCCCGGTCCGGGGCAGTGCGACGCGTGCGCACCCGCCCCGCCGACCGGCTCCCGGACCCCGCGCCCCCACTCTCCCGGTCGCTCAATGCGGTGGGCATCGCGCGCCCCGCACCGGAGAATCAGGACCCATGACCGCCCCGCGCACCCTCCTGCTCCCCCCTCGACTCACCGCCTCCGCACGGTCGTTGCGGGACGCGGCGGTGCAACGCGGCCTGTGCGTCGTGGAGTCGACCGGGTCCACCGCGCCCGAGCCAGCCGTCCGGGCGGCCGGGGGCGGCGGGGCCGTGCATCTCCACGCCGGGCCCTCCTTCGCGGACGCCGTGGCCCCCGCGCTCGGGGTCGCCCTGCTGGAGGCCCCGGCGGACTGGCTCGCGCGGTTGCCGTACGCGTACACCCGGCGGGAGGTCCGCGCCATGCCCCTCGGCGAGGCCCACCGGCTGCGCCGTCCCGTGTTCGTCAAGTCGCCCAACGACAAGAGCGTCGCGGCCCTGGTGTACGCGGACGGGTCCCGGCTGCCCGGCCCGGACGCCATGGACCCGGAGACGGTGGTGCTGGTCAGCGAGGTGATGGCGTTCGCGGCCGAGTACCGGCTCCATCTGCTCGACGGCGCCGTCCACACCGCGAGCCAGTACGCCGAGGCGGGCCGCCTCCGGCTCGGGCCGCCGGCCGCCGACGCCGTAGCGTTCGGGCGGGATCTGCTGGCGGCCGCCCGTACGACCCTGCCGTCCGCGATCGTCGTGGACGTCGGCGCGGACGACGCGGGCCGGTGGGCGGTGGTGGAGGCCAACGCCGCCTGGGGCAGCGGGTGTTACGCCGCCGATCGCGATCGGGCCCTCGACACCGTGCTGCGGTCCGCCGGGCCCTTCACCGAACTGTCCCGGCGCGACCGGCACTTCGTCCGCGGGAAAGCCCTCAACTGAGCTCTTCCGGGCAGGGGGTGCCGGGCTGGAGCTGGTACGGGGCGGCCAGCCGGTACGTGCCCGGTCGCGGCGCGAGCAGTTCGGTCCACTCGTCGCCGTACGGGCCCTCCTCGACCTTGTTGAGGCAGCCGTGGGTGTTGACGAAGGTCTTCGGCGCGTCCTCGTCGATCTTCGACCGCTCCTTGGACTCCTCGGTCTCCTGCGGGCGCTTCAGGCTCTTGCCCTGGTCGTCGACGAGCGCGAGCCAGCGGGAGTAGGGGACCCGGATCAGCACCCGGCCCGCCGACCGCACGTGGATCGTCAGCTCGCCCGCGCCCGCCCGCTCCACCGTGGCGGGCGGGTCGGCGAGCGGCACCGGGTCCAGGACCCGGTAGAGCTTCCAGTTGGCGTCGCGCCAGATCTCGCGCAGGTACGGCTGCCCCTTCTCGACCAGCTCCGCCTCCTGGACCGCGCCGGAGGAGTCCGGCCTGCCCTCGGGCAGCACCACGTAGTGCACGGCCCAGCGGTCCAGCCACTCCCGGTAGTTCACCGGGTCCAGCGTGTCGTCGTAGAAGAGGGGGTTGCGCTCCATGTCGGCCTGGCGGTTCCAGCCGCGGGCGAGGTTGACGTAGGGGGCGAGTGCGGACGCCTCGCGGTGGCTGCTCGCGGGCACGACCTCGACGCGGCCGCGCTCGGCCTTCACCTTCTGGAGCTGGTGGACGAGCGGGGCCAGCTCGCGGTTCCAGGACGCGGTGGGGGCGGTGCGGACGATGTCGTCGACGCTCTTGAAGCCGATCCAGAAGGTGAACCCGGCGAACGCGAGGACCAGGGCGTACCAGCGGCGGCTGCGCGGCCTCGTGTACGGCAGGGCCGCGAGCAGCACCACCCCGGCGAACAGCATCGCCATGCGGGTGACGTTCGACCCGATCTGCGAGTCGACGACGTACGTGAGCAGCGTGCCCAGGCCGTAGACGGCGGCGGCGGTGCGCACCGTGTGCCAGTCGCGCGGCACGAGGAGGAAGACCAGGACCGCGAAGAGGAACGGCAGCGACAGCGACCCGAGCGACATCGGCTGCGTCCCGGAGAACGGGAACAGCCAGGCGGACAGCCCCACCACGGCGACGGGCGCCAGCCCGATCGCGTACGCCCCCGGTCGGCGCTTGTGCAGGAACAGCGCCGCCGCGACGACTCCGAGGAAGAGTCCCGCCACCGGGCTGGAGGCGGTCGCCAGCCCGGCGAGCGGGGCGGCGACGGCGGCCTTGGCCCACCGCTTGTACCGCCACCGGTACGGCCAGCAGAACACCGCGGCCACGGCCCCGACGGCGAACATCATGCCCAGCCCGAACGTCACCCGGCCCGACAGCGCGTTGCACAGGTAGGCGAAGACCCCGGCCAGCGAGCAGACCAGCGGGTTGCGGACGGCGGGGACCCGCACGAGGATCAGCGCGGTCAACCCGGAGGAGACCGTGCCGACGATCATCATCGTCGTGCGGACGCCGAGCACCGACATCAGGTAGGGCGACACCACGCTGTACGAGACGGGGTGCATCCCCCCGTACCAGGCGAGGTTGTACGCGGTGCCCGGATGCCGGCCGACGAACTCCGCCCAGGCGTCCTGCGCCGCGATGTCGCCGCCGGTGTTGGCGAAGAAGAAGAACCACAGGAGGTGGACGAGCGCGGCCACCGCCGTCGCGATGGTGACGGGGTGCCGCAGCAGTCGCCGGGCCCGCGTGGGCTCCTCGGACGCGGCGGAGCCGGGGCGGGGCTCCGGGGCGCTGGGAGTCGGTACACGGAGGGTCACGGCGTCCTCCTCGGCGCTGGCCCCGGCCCCCGCACCAACCTTCACCGCGGCCACGCGGGCGGTCGCGGTCCTGGGCGCGGCCCCGGCGGCGGAGCGTTCGGCGGGGTCGGGTTCGGCGGGGTCGGATTCGTCGCGGGAAAGCTGAGCGGGGGCGCCGGGCACGGCTCCCGTACGGGCGGAGGGGCGGACTTCGGTCGCGGTGGCTGCACCGGCGGACGACCGGGCCTCGGGCACGGTCCCCGCACCGGAAGGGGGCCGGGCTTCGGAGGCGGCCTCCGTGCGGGCGGAGGGGCGGGCTCCCGGCACGGTCGCCGGACCGGGGGACGGTCGGGGGCCGGTCGAGGTGGCTGTGCCAGTGGACGACCGGGCCTCGGGCACGGTTCCCGTTCCGGCGGACGGTCGGGCTTCGGACGCCGTCGGGGTTCCGTCCGGTCCGGTCCCCGTGGTCTCGTCCGTCTCGCAGCCGGGCTTCGGCTCCGCGGTGGTCACTGCGGCCTCTCTCCGTCCTCCGCCGGCCCCGTGGCTGGGGAAGGGCGCCTTCCGGCGTCCTCGCATGGTCCGGGGACGCTAACACGTACCTCCGGCACGTACCTCTGTCATGGCAGCGGGGGGCGGGGACGCCGGTCGCGGCGCCGCCCGCCCCCCTCGACCGGCCTCAGCCGATCCTGGTCAGCTTGTCGCCGAAGGCCGGCTGGGTCAGGTCGCTCTTGAGGACGACCGGGGCCGCGACCTTCCCGGTGCCCGTGCCCACGGTCACCATCCCGACCTCGCTCCCGGCCCGCGCGGCGCTGTCGATGCGCTCGCCGTTGTCCGTGACCTTGAGCTCGACCTCCAGGCCGGGCCAACCGACCGCCTTGAGGTTCTTCGTGGCGACCACCGGGGTCCGCCCGCCGAAGCCGTTGTCGACGTACCCGACGACGTCGCCCTTCTTCACCACCGTCGCGGAGGTGGGGGCCTTCTGGGCGTCCTTGATCAGCTTCAGGCTGTTGGTCAGGGACAGCGACAGGCTGTCGTAGACGCGGCCCGTACCGGCCTGCTGGCCCATGACCGCCCCGTAGATCCACAGGCGCTTGCCGTCCACGACGGTGTTCGCGGACCAGAGCAGGTTGCCGCCCGCGGGGGTGGAGGACCCGGTCTTGATGCCGCTCACGCCCGGCTCCAGCAGGAGGGTGTTGTTGTTGTAGATCTTGCCCTGTATGCCCTTGATCTCGATCTCGGGCATGTCCACGATCTCCCGGAAGACCTCGTTGCGCATGACCGCCTGCGCCAGCTTGAGCTGGTCGGTGGCGGTGGAGACGGTGGTCTTCTCCAGCCCGCTCGGGTCCGTGTACGTCGACCCGGTCATCTTGAGGTCCTTGGCCGCGTCGTTCATCTTGTCGAGGAACGCGTCCTCGCTCCCGGCGTCCCAGCGGGCGAGCAGCCGCGCGGCGTTGTTGCCCGAGGGGATCATGAGGAGCTGGAGCAACTGCCGCTGGCTCAGCCGCTGCCCCTTGGTCAGCGGGGCCGTCGACTCGTCGGCGCGCTTGGACTCGTCCTCCGCCTTCTGGTCGACGGTGATCATCTCGCCCTCCTCGTCACCCTTGAGCGGATGCTCCTTGAGGATCACGTGGGCGGTCATGACCTTGGCGACGCTGGCGATCGGGGCCGACTTCTGCGCGCCCTCCGAACCGAGCGATCCGACGCCGTCCACCATCACGGCCGACTGCCCCTGGCCCGGCCAGGACAGCTTCGTCTCGCCGCCCCCGAAGGTGTACGTCGGCTTCGCCGTGAGCGTCAGCTCGGGCTCCGGCAACGGGCGCACCACCTGCGCGATCGCAAAGACGATCAGCAGGAGGAGGACCAACGGGGTCCAGATCTTGATCCGCCGGACCGCTGTGCGGACCGGGGTCTCCGGCGGCGGCGGGGTGTTCGTCAGCTCGGCGAGCAGGTCGAGCGGCGGCTTCGGCGGCATCGGCTGCTGCCGGGTCCGCTCGGCCGCCGCCCAGGACGGCGCGCCGGCGGCCCCGGCCCCGGTCGTCGCCGCGGCGCCCGGCACGGCACCGGCGGCGCTCGCGGGCGCATCGGTCTCCGGCGTGCGGGGCGCGGGCGCGGGGCGTACGTCGTCGGAGCGCAGCGGCACGAAGGTGCTCGTGCGCTCGACGTCACTCTCCGGCGCGGCCTTGGAGGTATCGGTGGAGGCGCCCGTGGCCGCGCCCGCGGTGGCGCCCTTCGCCGACGCGTCCGGGGTCGCGGTCTTGTCCGCGCGATGCGGGGGGAGCTTCAGCGAGGTGGTCTTCTGGTCGACCCGTTCCGTGGGCTTGATCGCCTTGAAGACGGCGGTCGGCTGATCGATTCCTCGCAGGTCAGAGCTGGCGTCAGCGGAAGCGGGCGCGGACGCGGCGTCGGCGTCGCGCGTGCCCGTTTCGGTGCCGGTGGCGGCTGCCCCCGCGTCGGCGTCAGTGTCGGATTCGGCATCCGCGTCGGCGTCGGCGTCGGGCTGCCCCGCCGACTCCCGCTCCGCCTTCGGCTCAGCCGCCTTCTCCGGCTTCGGCTCCTCTGCCGCTGCCGCTGCCTTCTCCCGCTCCGCGTCCTCCGCAGCGGGCCCGTCCTCACCGGCGTCGACCCACGCGGCCACAGCGGTACGCAGCCGTGCGTCCCCGGCCTCCGCGTCCGCCGCGGGCTCCGAGTCCTCCCCCGGCTCGTCCGCAGGGGCGTCCGGCCCCGCCGGGGCCTCCGCGCCCTCCTCAGGGGCCTCCGCGGGCGTCACGGCCTTCCCGGCGGCCGGGGCGGCCGTCTCGGGGCCGCGCTCCGCCTCGTCCTCGACGGCGCCCTCGGCGGGGTCCCCGTCGGCGGCGTCCGCCGCGTCCTCGGCAGCGCGCCCGTCAGCGGCCTCAGCCGCGCCCTCGCCGGTGTCCTCCGCCCCGTCCTCGGCAGCACTTCCGTCAGCGTCCTCCGCCGTCTCCTCCGGGAGCCGGGGGCGGAAGACAGCGGTCGCCGTGTCCGACACTGGACCAGAGGCCGGGCCCGCGTCGCGCGGGGAGTCCGGAGCAGCGTCCACCTCCGCGTCCCCCCCGGCAGCGTCCTCGGCCGTCTCCTCCGGGAGCCGGGGGCGGAAGACGGCGGTCGCCGTGTCCGACGCCGGACCGGAGGCCGGGCCCGCGTCGCGCGGGGCGTCCGGACCGGCGTCCGCCTCCGCGTCCCCGTCCCCGTCCGTGTCCGTGCCGGAGTCGGCGGCGGCGCTCCTGTCGGTGTCCGCGTCCGCGACCGCGTCGGGGGCGTTCACCACGGCGAGGCGCGGGTCGCGTTCCTCCGCTGCCGTCCCCGACGACTCCTGCTGCTCCGTTTTGCCGGGGGACTCGCCCGCCACCGATGCCTCCTCGTGCGCTGCGGGGTCACCCCGCGCTGTCCGAACCATCTACCAGTGTCCTGTGTGAACCCCTGGCCGAGCTGCTAGACGGGAACGACATACCTACTGGTTCCCGTACAAAGCCGCCAGGCGCTCTCGACAGACCAATGTGAGAGGGGTCACCCTGTCACTCATCCACGCGGGGAGGCATGGATGGGCAGGAGCCGCAGAACAATCCCGGAGGAGCTTCTGCTGCTCGCTCTGGACCCGACCACGGGTACCACAGCGCAGCCGCAGTCGCTCGACCTCGGCCTGGCCGGGGCACAGCTAGTGGAGCTGGCTCTGGCAGGACGGATAGCCCCTGACGGGGATCGTATCGCCGTGGTGATGCCACGGCCGACAGGAGATCCGACTCTGGACTCCGCACTGGAACTGCTGCGACGTCGCGGCAGCCCGGTCCGGGCGGTCCACTGGATCGGCGGGCCCCGGCTGGGGCTGCGCCAGATCTACCTCGCGCACCTGGAGCGGTGCGGCATGGTCCATGCCGTGGCGGGTCAGATGTGCGGGGTTCTGCCGACGACTCGCTACCAGGCGACGGACACGGCGATCAGCCGGGACATCAAGGCCCGGCTGGACAGTGCGATCCGCACCGGCGTACCGCCGGACCCGCGGACCGCGGCGCTCGCCGCGCTGGCCCACGCGGTCGGACTCGGCAAGCACCTGTACCCCGGAAACGAGGGGCGCTCCTCGCGCTCCCGGCTCCGGGATCTGATCAGGCACGACCCGATGGGCGGTCTCGTGGCGCACGCCGTGATGGACGTCCAGAACGGTGTGGCCGTCCAGCCGCGCCGTACGCAGCAGGCAGCGGGCGTTCCGTTGCAGCCGCAAGCACCGGGCCGTCGCGGCAGCATGGCGCAGACCGCCGCGGGCTGACCGGCCGGAATCGGTCGACCCGCGACAGCGCCGTACCGCCGTCCTCGGACCCGGTTCGGGAGTCGCACTCACGCGCGGGGCGGCCGGTGGTCACCACCACCGGCCGCCCCGCGCGTCCGCGTGTCCGCACGCCGTCGCGCGCTCCGGTGCGTACGCCCCCCGCTGTCCGCGTCTGGCCGTTTCCCAGCGCGGCCGGTGCACGGGGTGGCAATCTGCTGAGCAGTAGATACGCACAGCTACACAGCCGGAGGTGCCGTTCCGTGCCGTCCAACGTCAATCCCACCGTAAGGCGACGCAGGTTGGGCCAGGAGTTGCGCCGCCTGCGCGAACTCAAAGGCATGACGGCCGAGGAAGTCGCCGAGCGCCTCCTGGTCTCCCAGTCCAAGATCAGCCGTCTGGAGAACGGCCGCCGCTCCATCAGCCAGCGCGATGTGCGCGACCTCTGCGGGGTCTACGAGGTCGAGGACCACCGCATCGTGGACTCGCTCATGCAGATGGCCAAGGACTCCCGCCAGCAGGGCTGGTGGCACGCCTTCGGCGACATCCCGTACAGCGTCTACATCGGTCTGGAGACGGACGCGGAGTCGCTGCGCGTGTACGAGCCCCAGGTGGTGCCGGGCCTGCTCCAGACGCGGGCGTACGCCGAGGCGCTGATCAGCGGCGCGCTGCCGGAGGCTCCGCCCGCCGAGATCGAGAAGCGCGTCAACGTGCGGGCCAGGCGTCAGGAGCGGGTCAACGCGGTGGAGAGCCCGCTGCGCCTGTGGGCCGTGATCGACGAGTCGGCGCTGCGCCGGCAGGTCGGCGGGAAGCAGGTCATGCTGGACCAGCTCGAACACCTCATCGAGCAGTCGCACCTGCCGCATGTGACCGTGCAGGTGCTGCCGTTCGAGATGGGCGCGCATCCGGGCGTCAACGGGCAGTACGCGATCCTGGAGTTCCCCGACGCCGCGGACTCCAGCGTCGTCTACATCGAGGGCGTCACGAGCGACCTCTACCTGGAGAAGGCGAACGACGTGCAGCGCTACAGCGTCATGTACGAGCACCTGCGGGCGCAGGCGCTCAACGTGGACCAGACGCGGCAGTTCATCAGCGAGATCGCCAAGTCGTACACGAGCTGACGGCGCGCCGGAGCCGCCCCTCCCCTCCCCGGCCGCCGCTTCCGCCACCGTCCCGGCGCGAGGCCGTCGACCCGCCGACCGTGCTGCCGTCGACACCGCCGGCGCGACTGACGGAATCCGGACACACGCTCGGTCGTCGGAAGGGGGTCGGGAGGGGAAACAGGCTGTCGAGTGTGTGGCGGCGGGAGAATACACCGTCACCTGCTCACCGCGTCACCCTTACCGGGGGAACGCCATCCGGTCGAGTGAACGGCCATCTCATGGACGGGGCTTGGCGAGTAGCGTCGATCACGCCAATCGGCATCAGGTTGGTGCGACTCTTCCAACTCTCTGAACCGGAGTGAACATGGCAATTCTCCAGGGTGCTACGGACACGTGGACCAAGTCGTCCTACTCCGGGGGCAACGGCGCGTGCGTCGAGGTCAAGTCCCCGGTCGCTCTGTCCATCGCCGTCCGTGACTCGAAGGCCCCCGAGGGCCCCTCGCTCACCTTCGTGCCCGGCGCGTGGAACGCGTTCGTGCGCGACGTCGCGGCGGGCACGGTCGACGCCTGATCCCGAACGGCCGGGGACGTCCGGCAGCCGGCCGGTCGCACGGCGAGCGCCCGTCAGGGCACGCGCGAGGCGACCGCCGGCCATGAGCACCATCTGACGCAGCCCTCTCGACCGGTTCGCCGTCCTGGCCGAGGGGGCCGCCGCAGTTCTCCCGCCGGGCGGTCGAGCGTCCGTGCGGGCCGCCTCGCCCCGGCGTCCCTGAGGCGCGGGGAGCGGCCCCTCCGGCCGGCACGACTCCCGTACGGGCGTGTCCGGACCCCTCAGACGCGCGGGTAGCGGGCCAGCCAGCCCGGAGCGGTGGTGTCCGCGCTGTGCAGGGCGGGACCCTGGGTCATCTCCATCGCGAAGTCGTCCGCCAGTTGCAGGAGGGTGGCCCGCCCCTCCAACTCCGCGAGCCAGGCCGGCGGCAGCGCCGTCTCGCCGTGCTGCACGCCGAGCAGCGCCCCGCAGACGGCCCCCGTGGCGCGGGAGGGGCCGCTGTGGTTCACCGCGAGCCGCAGCCCGTGCCGGACGTCCTCGCTGACCAGCGCGCAGTACACGGCGACGGCCAGCACCTCCTCGGCGGCGTCGCTCGCTCCCAGCGCCTCGATCAGGGCCGGACCGGGGATGCCCCGCCGCACGGTGCCGAGGGCGTGCTGCAGCGCCTCGGTCACCGGTTCGTGGCCGGGCCACTCGGCCAGCAGCGCCTTCGCGTTCTGCACCGCGCCGTCCAGGCTCTCCCCGCGCGCCAGCCCGTGCACCAGTACGGCGAAGGCTCCGGCGGACAGCCGGGCGGCGGGGTGCCCGTGGGACTGGGCGGCGCACTCGACGGCCAACTGCAGGACGAGCCGCGGCTCCCAGCCGACGAGCAGGCCGAACGGCGCGGACCGGGTGAGCGCGCCCGCGTCGCGCGCGGTGGGGTTCTTGGGCTGGTCCAGGGTGCCCATGACGGTGTCGCCGAAGCCGCCCAGGCATTCCCGGCTGGGAGCGCGGCGGGTGTAGAGCCATTCCTCGGCGGCCAGCCAGCCGTTGTCCTCGCGCCGCTCGTCGGGTCCCCAGGCGTTCTGGGTGGCGGCCCAGCGCAGGTGGGCCCGGTGCACGTCGGTGGGCGGGTGCCAGGCCCCGGTGTCGCGGCGGACCTGGGCGCGGATCAGCCCGTCGACGGTGAACAGGGTGAGCTGGGTGAGCGCGGTGACGGCCCCGCGTCTGCCGTGCGCGGCGACGTAGTCGACGACCCCCTCGGCGCCGTGGGCCGCGCGTATCTCCTCCAGCGCGAGCCCGCTGACCCCCGCCCCGAGCGCGTCCCCGACGGCCCCGCCGAGCAGCGCGCCGCGCACCCGGCTGCGGAAGTCCTGCTGTTCGGTCCGGCCCCAGACAGCCGTGGCGCCTGTGCTCACCCCGTCCCCTTCCCCACCTGCTCCCGACCCGTGCTCCCCGGCGCCGCGTGCGCCCGCGCGGCCCTGTGGCTCGGGCGACCGCGCAAGCACTGTATGCGAACGGACACGGTCGGCAGAGGGGCGATCGAGGTACGTACGGGTATGTCGACGGACGTCCCGCGCGTCGTTTTTGACCGGTGGGAAGCGGCGGACGGCAGGGGCGGGGACGTCGTCCGGCGCGCTCCAGGACCACAGATACCGGCCCGCGCGCGGGCGCGGGCCCGCGCGAGGACCGGCGCGACGCGGTACGGGCCCCGGTCCGCGCGGGCCCGTCCGTCACTCCTGCGCCGGAGGACCGGCGGCCCCGCCCGCGCCCAGACGTTCCCGCTGGGCGCGGGCCCAGGCGTAGTCCGGGTCGAGCGCCAGGGCCCGGTCCAGGTCCGCGAGCGCCTGGGCGCGTTGGCCGAGCGCCTCGCGGGCCAGGGCCCTGCTGCCGTGCGCCCAGGCGTACGCGGGGTCCAGGGCGATGGCCCGGTCGTAGCAGGCGACGGCCTCCTCGTACCGGCCCGTCGCCCGGTACACCTCGCCGCGCTCCCCCTCCGTCCCGGCCAGGCCCGGCGTCAGCTCCTCGGCCCGGTCCAGGTCCGCGAGCGCGCCCACCGGGTCGCCCAGGACGGTACGGACACGGGCGCGGCGGACCAGCGCCCAGGCGTACTCCGGCCACAGGGCGATCGCCCGGTCGAAGTCGTCGAGCGCCTCCTCGTGCCGGCCGAGGACGTGGTGGACCAGGCCCCGGCTGCCGAGGGGCACCGCGTCGGACGGGTCCAGGGCGTGGGCGCGGTCCAGCACGGTCAGCGCCTCCTCCAACCGCCCCATCCTGCGGTACGTCTCGCCCCGCTCGCGCACCGCCCACGCCCAGGTCGGGGCGAGCTCCTCGGCCCGGTCCAGGTCCGCGAGGGCGTCCTCGTACCGGCCGAGCGCCCGCAGGACCACCGCCCGCCCCTGGTAGGCGCGTTCGTTGCGCGGGTCCACCGCGACGGCCCGCCCGTGGTCGGCGAGCGCCGCGTCGAAGTCCCGGTCCCGGAAGCGGTCCCAGGCCCGCGCCACGAGGGCGTCCGCCCTGGCCCGGTCGTCCAGCTCGGCGCGGGTCAGCAGGAGTCCGAGGGCGGCGGTGGGGCGGGGGCCGTGGTCGGTGAGGGCGGTGAGCAGGTCCCGGCCCCAGTCGCGCAGGGCGGCGCTGTCGGCGTCCTCGCCCGCCTCCGCGAGGGTCCGGGCCCAGTGGCGGGCGACGGGCGGGTGCTGCCCGCAGACGTCGATCCCGGCGCGCAGCGCCTCGGGCAGCGCGGTGCGGGGGCGGGCGCAGAGCCGGTGGTACAGCACGTCCAGGGCCGCCCGGCACCACGTCTCGTCGGCCCAGAGGCGTTCCGGGGCGATCCCCTCGGCCGCCGCGTCCCGGCGGGCCGCGAAGGCCGCGGCCAACCGGTCGTGGGTCTCGGTCCACCGCTGCGGGGAACCGGTGCGCTGGAGGCGGAGCATGGGGGCCCGGACGACCGCGTGGTAGCGGGAGCGGCCCGTGTGGGGCTCGGCGACGAACGGCAGCTCGTGCAGCCAGTCGTAGAGCCCCGGTACGGGGTGCGGCGCGGCCACGGCCACCAGGTCCTCGTCGAACCGCCGGGGCAGGGCGCAGGCGAGGGCCGCCGCCCGGCGGGCAGGGTCGCTCTCGCCCGCCAGGAAGCGTTCGACGGCGGTGGCGTTGGCCTCGCCGGCCGCGCCGGGGTTCGCGGCGAGGGTGGAGACGAGGACGGGCAGCCCGCCGGAGAGCCGCAGCACCTCCCGTACCTCGGGCTCCTCCACCACCCCGCGTACGGTCAGCAGCCGGCGCGCCTCCTCCTCCGTGAACGGGCCCAGCGGTACGTCGGCCACCAGGCGGCCGCGGTCGCCCCAGCGCACGGGGTCCAGGCGGCGCTGGCCGGCCAGGGTCACGACGAGGTTGGCGGGCAGCGCCCCGTACCGCCCCGGCGTCAGCAGGTCCGCGAGCCAGGGGTCCAGTTGGGGAGCGGTGCGTTCGTAGGTGTCCAGGAAGAGGACGACCCAGGGCACGGTGTCCGCGACCCGCGCGATCTCCGCGACGAACACCGGGGTCAGGGCCGCCACCGGTTCCGCCAGCAGCCGGGCTTCCTCCTCCTGCCGCGCGCGCCCCCCGAACACCGCCCGCAGCCCGCCCGCGCCCCGCGCCACGACCGCCGGGTCGATGCCCCCGGCCAGCGCTCCGACGACCGGTATCGCCCCCGCCGCGACCAGCCCGGCCTGGGCGGCGGCGAGCGCTCCGGGCGAGGGGGTCCCGGCCGCCGCATCGCTGTCCGCCGCGAGCCGGCCCGCCGCCTCGTGGAGGGTGCGCCGGTACGTGGCGAGCAGCCGGTCCAGCGCCTTCAGCGGGCGCCCCTGCTCGGCGAACTGCGCCGCCACCGCGCCGAGTACGTCCGGCACGGCGTCCGTGCTCTCGTCGACGGAGGCGGTCAGCGCCCCGAACTCCCTTGCCGCCTGCCGCCATTCACGTACGAGCGAGGTCTTGCCCACGCCCGCGTTGCCCCGCACGTGGAAGACGAACCGATGCCGGGGATCCTCCGGAGGCAGGTGGAAGTTCCGTCG
This sequence comes from Streptomyces sp. NPDC041970, assembly GCF_055588985.1. Lineage (NCBI taxonomy): Bacteria > Bacillati > Actinomycetota > Actinomycetes > Kitasatosporales > Streptomycetaceae > Streptomyces > Streptomyces sp. NPDC041970. The sequence goes on along the minus strand of NZ_JBVJCD010000035.1, from coordinate 53,868 downwards.
GAACAGGGCGAGTTCGGCTTCGCGGCCGACGAAGGCGGCACGGCGCTGCTCCTCGATGATCTGCTGGAGCGACAGGCGGCGGGGAGGGACTGAGGACATGGGACCAGTCTGTCAGCGCAGCGGCGGGTCCGGCGGCAGCCGCCGGCTCCGGGCGATGACCGGCGCCTCGCACGGCGAGGCGAGCGCCCGCGTCACCGCGGACCGCACGGCGGCCTCCCCGGCCGCCTCGTCCGCCGGCGACCCCCGAGCCCCTTCCCGTACGCCGTCATCGCGGAGGGGGCGCCCCTCCTCCCTGTCGTCCGCGAGTCGGGGGCCGACCGGTGGCGTGCGTCGTGTCTCCGTCTCCGTCTCCTCTCCGAGCGGGGCGCGGGCGCGGGCGGTGCGGCCGTACTCAGCCTCTCCTTGAGTACCGGCGCTCACGAGCGCGTGCCGGGCGCTTCCTAGGGTGGCGCTCATGACCCAGGAGACGACCCCGGCAGACACCTCGCCCACCACCGGCTCGCGCTGGTTCTACGGTTGCGCGTTCGCGGTGCTCGCGTTCGTCGTGCTGATCGCCCTGGGGGCGACGGCGGTGACCGAGTTCGAGAAGGGGCTCGACGGGGACGGGCAGTTGGAGCAGCCCGGCCCCTCGGGCAGCGGGGCCGATCCGCTGGGGCCGGGCATGACGGCACGGTACGAGGACGGGCTGTGGGTCACGGTCAGCCACGCCCGGCCCGACGACGGCGGCGCCTACCGTCTCACCGTCACCTACACGAACGGCACCGACGAGGAATTGCGCCTGGGCGGCGACGCGTCCGGGGAAAGCGTCTCGAACTATGGCTCCGCGCCGCTCGTCGTCCGACCCGGCACGTCTTTGGACGACTACGCCAACGGCTACGACGTCGCCTGGCTGGAGCAGGAGAGGTCGGCCGACGCCCTCCTGCCGCCGCTCCCCGCGGGCGAGAAGCGCGTCGTCCCGGTCCGCGTCAAGCCGACCCGGAAAGGGGTCCCGGTCACCGTGGAGGTCGCCCCTGCGGGGGCCGACCACCGGGAAGCGGCCCACTTCCAGCTCACCCTGGGCTGACCTGCCGACCCCCTGCCTCCGTCGATCGTCCGGTCGCCGTCCGCCCTGTCACGACCTGGGGTTGAAGGGGATGCCCGCGGGCTTGGCGTTGCTCAGCAGGGTGCGGAAGCGGTCGTCCTTGTCGGTGACCTTGATGGTCGCGGCTCCGAAGTCGGCGTTCATGAGGCGGTCGCGCAACTCCGTGCTGGGGAAGCCGTTCCAGTCGACGATCGGGGGGCGGCGCCAGTCGCCGTAGTGGTTCTCCGGCGGTTCGTCACGGTCGTTGGCGAGGCGGAAGAAGTGCGTGCTGGGGCCGTCCTTGTGGTACACGGCCTTGGGGTGGTCGCCGTCGAACCGGACCTGGGAGCGGGGGTAGGTCCTGACCGTGCTGTGCTGGGTGGTCGACACGTACTCCACCCGGCCGGCGCGTTGGTCCACCCACGAGATCACGTGCTCGAAGTCGTGCCGGTGGCCGCCGAGTCCGCTGCCGTGGACGGCCTGGTCCTTCTCGAAGTAGGCGGCGTACACGATGGCGCACCAACCGCTGTCGCAGTGCGATCGGGCGTACGTCTGGGAGTTGTCCAGGTCGTGGCGGTCGCGGCAGCTTCCGTTGATCGCTCCGGTCGTCCTCAGCCCCGTCGCCAGGGCGCCGTCCGGGCCGATGGCGGGGGTGGCGTAGCAGCCGTCGCCGTCGTAGTCGAAGACGGGGGAGAACGCGAGCTCGTAACCGCCCGCGTTCTGGGGGAGGTTGCGCGGCGGATCGGCGTGGGCCGCGGAGGCGGGGATCAGGACGAGCAGGGCGGCGGCGGCGAGGACCGCGCCGGTGCGGGAGGCCGCACGGCGGGGGCGTATCGGGCGGCGGTCGCGGCGGGACGGGGTACGCATGGTTCGCTCCTCACGGACCCGTCGGGGAGGGGACGCACGGCGGGAATGGATGGGACGGGTCCGGGAAGTCGATACCCACGGGGCGGTGGCGAGACGCCCCCAGCGCTTTCCCTCCGCGAGACGCCCCCAGTGCTCTCCCTCCGCCCGGACCCCTCTCCCCGTACGCACTCCTCCCCCAGCCGGACCGTCCCTCCGTACGGCCTCCTCTCCCGCCCGGACCGTCTCTCCGTACGGCCTCGTCCACCGCCCGGACCCTCCCTCCGCGCCGCCGTCCCCACCCCGTCGGTGCACGGGGTCCCCGCCGTTCCTCTTCGGTCTCCCCCGCCTCCTTCGAGGGCCGCGAAGGGCCCCCACCAGGCACGTGACACCTCGCCGGACACTCGATACGCCGTCAATAGCCTTCCGGTGCACCAGGGACACGGGGTCGATATCGGCCTGCTGGAAGCTCGTCGCAGCGCTCGGAAAGCCGGGCCCGACGAAGCGGGGGGAAGCAGCGCGTGTCTACGCAAGGCAGCGGTCCCACGGGCGACGTGGTGGTCCAGAAGTTCGGCGGCAGTTCGCTCGCCACCATGTCCCAGGTACGTCAGGTCGCCGACCGGGTCGGCGCGCTCGTCCGCTCCGGGCGGCGCGTGGTCGTGGTGGTCTCCGCACAGGGCGACACGACCGACGAGTTGATCGGCCGGGCCGACGCGGTCAACCCCCGCCCGGCCGGCCACGAACTCGACCAGCTCCTCGCCACCGGTGAGACCGCGTCCGCGGCGCTGATGGCGATGGCCCTCCAACGCGACGGCCTGGCCGCCACCGCCCTCTCCGGGGCACGGAGCGGCATCCTCGCCACCGGCCCGCACGGCGCGGGGATCATCGTCGCGATCGACACGGAGCACCTGCGCGGCCTCCTGGACGCCGGGCGGACCGTGGTGGTCGCCGGATTCCAGGGCGTCACCGCCGAGGGCGACATCATCACGCTCGGCCGCGGCGGCTCGGACACGACGGCCGTCGCGATCGCGGCCGAACTGCGGGCCGGGCACTGCGAGATCTACAGCGACGTGCCGGGCGTGTTCACGGCCGACCCGCGGGTCGTCCCCGCCGCCCGGCTCATGCCCGACATCGACATCGACGTCATGACCGAGATGGCGTTCGCCGGGGCCCGCGTCATGCACTCGCGGGCCGTCGAACTCGCCGCGCTCTACGACGTCGACATCCTCGTGGGCCGATCGACGTCCACCGAGACGGGCACCCGTATCCATCGACGAGACGGAAGCGACATGCTTGAGGACAGGACACCGGTGATCGCCGTCGTGCACGACGCCGACATCGCCCGTGTCACCCTGCGCACCCACGACACCCCGGACCCCTCCCCCGCCGTCTTCCAGTTCCTGGCGCGGGAGTCCATCCCCGCCGACATGACCACGGTCTCGCCCGCACCGGGCGGCGGCTACTCGATCGGGCTCACGGTCCACCGCTCGCACGTGGCGGACGTCAGCCGGTCCTTCCACGACATCACCTCCGCGGGGCGGGGCGGGGTCGAGGTCGAGGACAAGGTCGCCAAGGTCTCGATCGTCGGCCAGGGGCTGCTCAGCCGACCCCAGTACGCGTCCCGGATGCTCGCCTCGCTCGTCGGCTCGGGAATCGACGCCCGATCGCTGTCCGCGTCCCAACTGCGGGTCTCGGTCACCGTGCCCCGCGCCGAGGCGGTCCGCGCGGTGGGCCTCCTGCACAGCGAGTTCGGCCTCGACACCGAGGCGGACGCGATGACCCCCGGCGTCTCCCCCCACTCCTGACGCCGCCCTCCCCCCGCACACACCCTCACCCCGGTGCCGCCGCCCCGGCGGACGGCGCCCGTCACCACCCGACAGGAGCACTCATGGTGCCCAACGCGCCCTTCGGCAGGAGCCTGCGCCTCCAACGGCTCCACCACCACGCCCCCGACCGCCTCTTCATCGTCCCGCTCGACCACTCGATCACCGACGGGCCGCTGTCCCGCGCCCACCACCTCGACTCCCTCGTCCACGAGCTGGCCTCGCACCACGTCGACGGGATCGTCCTGCACAAGGGGTCGCTGCGCCATGTGAACCCGGAGTGGTTCACCCGGACCTCGCTGATCGTGCACCTGAGCGCCAGCACGATCCACGCCCCCGACCCGAACGCCAAGTACCTGGTCTCCAGCGTCGAGGAGAGCCTGCGGATGGGCGCGGACGCGGTCAGCGTCCACGTCAACCTCGGCTCCGACGAGGAGCGCCACCAGATCGCGGACATGGCGGCGGTCGCCGAGGCGTGCGACCGCTGGAACGTGCCGCTGCTGGCGATGATGTACCCCCGCGGCCCCAAGATCGCCGACCCGCGCGACCCGGCGCTCGTCGCCCACGCCGTGCAGGTGGCCGTCGACCTCGGCGCCGACCTCGTCAAGACCCTGTACGTCGGTTCGGTGGCGGAGATGGCCGAGATCACCGCGTCCTCGCCGGTGCCGGTCGTCGTGGTCGGCGGGCCGCGCGACAGCGACGAGGGCCGGATCCTGGCCTACGTCGACGACGCCCTGCGCGGCGGCGCCGCCGGCGTCGCCATGGGCCGCAACGTCTTCCAGGCCACCGACCCCGGAGCGATGGCGGACAAGCTCGCCGCCCTCATCCACCACAGCGAGAGGTACGCGCCGCCGGTCCCGGCCGGCGCGGCCCCCAGCGCTGCCTGATCTCCCCTCTGCCGCGGTCCGCCCGGTTCCGCGCTGCCCGTTCCCACGCTTCTGAGGAGTTCTTCCATGTCTGCGAAACTGACCTGGCTCGACGTCCGCAACCTGGGCGAGGCCCGTGCCGCCATCGTCCAGGAGGCCCTGCACCACCGGGTGGACGCGCTGGTCGCGGACGACCCGGCCGACCTGGCGGACCTGCCGCCCACCGTCACCAAGGTGCTGCTGCTCCAGGGCAAGCCGCTGCCGGGCGAGTTCGGTGACGCGAAGGTCGTCATCGTCGACCCGGAGAAGCACGGCGTGACGACCGCCGAGCTGAGCCTGAAGCACCCGGAGATCGAGTTCGGGCGGTTCGTCGAGATCATCGACGCGCCCACCCTGGAGGACGCCTGCGAGTCCTCGCGGACCGAGAAGTGGTCCGTGCTGCTCTTCCGCGACCCGACCAAGATCCCGCTGGAGATCGTGATCGCCGCCGCCGCGCGGGCCACCGGCTCGATGGTGACCATCGCGCAGGACCTGGAGGAGGCGGAGATCCTCTTCGGGGTGCTGGAGCACGGCTCGGACGGCGTGATGATGGCCCCCAAGCGCGTCGGGGACACCGCCGAGCTGAAGCGGATCGCCGAGGCCGGCATCCCCGACCTCGACCTCACCGAGCTGCGCGTCATCGAGACCAGCCACATCGGCATGGGCGAGCGGGCCTGCGTGGACACCACCACCCACTTCGGCGAGGACGAGGGCATCCTGGTCGGCTCGCACTCCAAGGGCATGATCCTGTGCGTCAGCGAGACCCACCCGCTGCCGTACATGCCCACCCGGCCGTTCCGGGTCAACGCCGGCGCCATCCACTCGTACACGCTGGGCAAGGACGAGCGCACCAACTACCTCAGCGAGCTGAAGACGGGCAGCAAGCTCACCGCCGTCGACATCAAGGGCCGCACCCGGCTGGTGACCGTGGGCCGGGTGAAGATCGAGACCCGGCCGCTGATCTCCATCGACGCCGAGGCCCCGGACGGGCGCCGCGTCAACCTGATCCTCCAGGACGACTGGCACGTCCGGGTCCTCGGCCCCGGCGGCGTGGTCCTCAACAGCACGGAGCTGAAGCCGGGCGACACGGTCCTCGGCTACCTGCCCGTCGAGGACCGCCACGTCGGCTACCCGATCGACGAGTTCTGCCTGGAGAAGTAGGACCGACCGGCGGGCTTCGCGCCCGCACCGGCCGCGCCGCTCGGGTCCTCCCCGGCGGCGCGGCCGTCGTCGTGCCGCCGGTTCGCCGCGACGGCCGGCACCAGGACCACCGCGACGGCCCCGGCCACGGCCCCGAGGGCGAAGACCAGGAACCCGCCGCTGTCCAGCCCCCGGCTGACCAGCACCCCGCCCAGCCACGGGCTGACGACGGCGCCGAGCCGGCCCACCCCGGTGACCCAGCCGATCCCGGCGGCGCGGTCCGCGGCCGGGTAGAAGCGGCCCGCGACCGCGTAGACCATGGTGCTGGCGCTGAACAGCCAGATGCCCGTGAAGGCGACGACCCCGTAGGTGACGGCCAGGGAGGGCCCGGTGGCGAGCAGCGCGAGGCCCCCCGCGGTCAGCAGGAACCAGCAGGTCGCGACCCGGACCGCGCCGAACCGGTCGGCGACCCTGCCGGCGACCAACATGCCGACGATGCCGCCCGCGTTGATCACCATGAGGAGGCTGACCGAGGTGGACAGGCCGTACCCGGCGGAGCGCATCAACTGCGGCAGCCAGGTCGAGATCCCGTACACCAGGAGCAGCCCGCAGAAGGACGCCGCCCACAGCAGCGGCGTCGCCAGGCGGCGGCCCGGCGCGACGAGGTCCCGCACCGCCCGCAGCCGGCCGGCCGCCCCGGCCGCGGGGGCGTCCTCGGCGGACGGCGCCGGCAGACCGTACCGCTCCGCCGTCGTACGGGCCTCCTCGAACCGCCCCCGCGCGTACAGCACGCCCGGCGCCTCCGGCAGGTGGCGCAGGAGCAGCGGTACGGCGACGAGCGCGGGCAGCACGCCCGCCGCGAAGGGCCACCGCCACCCGTGGTCGGGGGCGAGCGCGAGGCCCAGCCCCGTCGCCGCCATGCCCCCGGCGTGGTAGGCGGTCATGAGGATGCCGGTGGCCAGGGCCATCTGGCGCGGCGGGGAGAACTCCGCCACGACGGTCAGACAGATCGGCATGAGCCCGCCGAGCCCCAGGCCCGCCAGGAAGCGTCCCGCGCCGAACTGCGCGGGGTCCCCGGCCAGGGCGCAGACCCCGGACCCGGCGGAGAACAGCAGGACGCACCAGACCAGGACGGGGCGCCGGCCGATCCAGTCGGTGACGTTGCCCGCGGTCAGGGCGCCGATCAACATGCCGAAGGTGGTCCAACTGCCGATCCGGCCCGCCGCCGAGGCGTCGAACCCGAAGGCCGGGTCGTCGAGCATGTACGGCATGACGGCGCCGTAGATCGTGACGTCGAGCCCGTCGAAGAAGACGACGAGCCAGCACAGAGCGAGTACTGCGTACACGGGGTTCCCTCCCGCCTCGGACGCGGCGCCGGACGCGCGGCACCGCCGAGGCGGTGGCGTGCGCACAACGCAGCGGTGCCGGGCAACGCGTCCGCGCTGCCCGGCACCGTCCCGCCGAGGACTACTGGTCGTAGGTGTAGAACTGGGTGTGGTCGAGCAGGTCCGCCGGGGTCTTGGTGTGCCAGGGCCCGAGCGGGGTGTTGATGTCGGGGACGTCCTGGGTCGGGACGGTGGGCAGGTAGTGCGGCACGTCGGGGTGGCGCTCCTGCCACAGGGCCCAGCACCGGTCGATCATGCAGTGGTTGAGGAAGAACACCGGGTCGTTGGGCGAACCGATGTACATCATGTGACCGCCGGTCCAGACGTGGGCCGCGCCGTGCAGCTTGCCCAGCCGGGGCTCCCAGGCGAACTTGGTGTAGCCCTCCAGGTGGTTGCGGAAGCTCTCGTAGGGGGGCGTGCCGCCCGAGGTGTGGTTCCAGGGCGGGCAGTCGTACACCGGGAGCGCCAGGGTCTCCTCCAGCTCCTGCGGCGTCGGCAGGTTCGGCGTGAGGGTGCCGAAGTCCCGGACCAGGTAGTCCCGGTCGTCATGGGTGTAGTTGCCGTTCAGCGCGGGGTCCTCGGGGCCCTCCGGGATCACGCTGACGTTCAGCTTCCAGCCGTTGTCGCGGGCGAACGGCCCGGTCATCACGCGGCGGTCGCCGGGCCGGCCGTTGCCGCCCATGAAGTCCTCGGACCACAGCGGCGACTGCTCGCCGTGGTCGGTGGTCCAGTCCCAGTACGGCAGGGTCACCCGCGGGTCGACCTTCTGGAGCGCCTGCTCGAACTTCAGCAGGTACTGCCGGTGCCAGGGCAGGAAGCCCGGATTGACGTGCCCGAGGCGCTTGCCGGTCTCCTTGTCCAGGTAGTCCATGGAGTTGACCCGTATGTGGAGCTTGACGAACTGGTCGTAGATCCCGCGCCTCTTGATCTCGAGGACGGCGTGGACGAAGCGGCGCTTCTCCTCGGCCGTCATGGCGAGGTGGTTCTTGCGTACGTGGACCATCGCTGGGGTTCCTTCGCTCCGGGGCCGGGATCAGATGTGGGTGACGTGCGAACCGTGCGTGGACGGCTGGAGGGCGGCGCCGCGCAGCTCGTCCACGGCGCGTCGGGCGGCGTGCAGCGGGCTGGGCGCCATCTCGTAGTGGCACATGGAGCTGAGGTAGGCGTCGTCCGCGAACTTCATGAGGTGCAGGGGCTGGTCGTCGATGAAGACGCCGCCGCCCGCAGCCGCGGCGGCGACCCGGATGGTGCGGCCGCGGTAGCGCTCGGTGTGGTCCTGGCCCGCGGCCTCGGCGGGCGCGGTGGGCGCGGTGGCCTCGGTGGACTTCTCGCCGTCGCCGATCGTCAGGGGGACGGCGGCCGCGGCGGCGACGAGCGCCGCACCGGTGGTGGCCATGACCATCTCTCGCCGGTTCATGGGCATAGGGGGGTCCTTTCTCGGGGTGAGGGCGGGGTGGGGTTCTCGGGGGTGAGGGCGGGGCGGGGGCGGCACGCGGGGGTCCGGGAGGGCTCGGGCGCCTCCGGGGTGTCCGGGAGGGCACGGCGAGCGAGGTGTCCGGGTGCCCGTCCGGGGTGCGCGGTGTGCGCCATGTCCGGCGGGCCGGGGTGTCCGGGGCCTCCGGAGGTGCGCCGGGGCGCGGGGCGCGCCACGCTAGGGCGTCCGGGGGCGCGCCGGGCTTGTCAGTGCTGGGCCTGTCAGCGCTGGGCCTGTCAGCGCTGGGCCACGACGCCCTTGGGTTCGAGCAGGAACTGGGTGTAGTTGTCGTCGTGCGGGATCCCGGGGGTCGCCGTCCAGGGCAGAACCCTCCCGCGCGTCACCTTGCGGATGCTCGGCTCCCGGATCACGGCCTCCACCAGGTCCTCGCGGTCGGTGAGCACGTTGAGGACGAGGGAGTCGCGCAGCGGCTCCACCCCGTCGCCCTCCGTCCACGGGGCCACCACGACGAAGGGGAAGGGCAGCTCCGTGCCGACCGCCGGGTGCCCGGCCCGGTCGGCGGAGAGCACGACGGGCCGCAGCAGGCAGGAGCCGTCGTCCAACTCGACGATCGTCTCCCGCTCGCCGACGCGCGCACTGTGGTCCGTGAGGGAGCGGCGCAGCTCGGCGACCTGGGCGCGCAACCGGTCGGCACGCTCCCGGCTCACCACCAGAAGCGTGGCGCCGTCCTCCGTCGCCGGCATCGTCGGCAGCTTCGCGAGCCGTTCGGCGAGCCGGTCCGCGAGAGCTTCGGCCGACCCGGTGGTCAGGACGGCCGACAGGTTGGTGCACCGGGTGCCCCCGTCGAAGGAGGCGGAGAGCGCCAGGTGGTCTATGACCGCGCGGTCGGGCTCGGCGTCCACGAACGCCTTGGTGCGCCCCGGTCCGCGCACGGCGACCGACTCCCGCTGGTGCCAGGTGGCGACGGCGCTCTCACCGCCGTAGACGATGCCCCGGTCGGCCTCGCGCAGCAGCAACTCCCCGACCTTGCGGGAGCAGGGCAGGAAGGCGGCCTTGACCGGCGGCAGGCCCGCGGCGGTCAACGCGGCGAGCAGCCGGGCAGGGGTGAAGGGGTCGCGGCTGCCGGGCTTGACGAGCACGCTGTAGCCGTGGAACAGCGCCTGGACCCAGGAGACGTTGGGCACCGGGTGGTTGCTCGCCATCACCGCGGCGAAGACCCGCCCGCGCGGCACCCAGCGGGTGTCGAAGCCGTCCCCGAACCCGGTGGCGGGCAGCTCGGCCAGGGTCGTCTCCGGGAGGGAGCCCATCTCCGCGGTCAGGTCGCTGATGGCCTGCTCGACGGCGGTGGCGGTGAGCCCCGTGGAGTGGCAGACCCGCGTGACGTACTCCCGCGGGCTCTCGCCGTCCAGGACGGCGGTGGCGAAGAGGTGCGCCGCCTCGGTGAACACGGCGGGGGCCGGCGGCCTGCCGTCCGCGTGGGCGCGGATCTCGCGCAGCGCGGCGACGGCGAGGAGTTGGGGTGCGGTGCCGACGTCGGCGAGGCCGCCTCCGAGCACGCTCGGCAGGGCGGACCGGTCGGAGCTGCTGACGCGGCGGCCGCAGACGACCGGGTCGAGGACGATGGCGGCGGGTGCGACCGTGCTCATCAGTAGACCCCCTCGATGATGGTCACGTCGTCGAGGCTGCGGTAGGTCTGCACGTCCGCGACGCCGTCGACGAAGGACCCCTCGCGCGGCTCGACGCGGATCGCGGTGTCCCGCTCCAGGATGTTCGGCAGGAACATCTCCTCGGAGACGAGCTGGAGCCGGACCCGACCGCGTTCGCCGTACGCCACCGGCTCACCGCTGTCGTCGACGAGTTGGAGGCGCGTGGTCTCCGGGAACGGCTCGAAGACGCACGGGTGGGCGTCGCCGGGCTGGGCGGGTCGCTGGGGGGCCACGCCCATCAGGCTGTTCCCGTAGATACCGACCACGCTCGCGTCGGCGAAGAAGACCTCCCTGAGCTGCTTGAGGTTCTCGGTGCTGATCGAGGTCCCGGCCCAGATGACCGCCCTGACCTTGGTGCGCACCAGCTCGTAGAGGCGCGGGCGGAGGCAGATGGCCTCCAGGAGGGGCGGTGTGGTGTTGAGGACGGCGATGTCCTGGCTCTCCAGGATCGTCTCGGCCTGGTCCAGCAGGTGCTGGATGTACGCCTCGGCCTCCTCGCCGCGCCCCTGCGACAGCAGCCGCTTCACCCACCGGGGGTCGAGGTCGACGGTGTAGAAGACGCCGCCGCCGAGCGCGGCGTAGCGGGCCGTGTCGAAGCCGATGACGTGCGGCCCGCTGGGGCCCAGGTGCAGCCAGTTGCCCTCCGCGGGGACGCCGTTGTCGATCAGCCGCTCACGGGCCCACGCGGTGACCTGCGACCGGTAGGCGCTGTCCACGATGCGCTTGGGAGAGCCGGTGGTACCGCCCGAGTCGTAGACCCGGAAGGGGCGGTCCGCCAACCCGCGCGGGATCAGGTCCTGGGCGGGGACGGTGCGGAGTTCGGAGCTGACGTCCGGGAACCGGGTCAGATCATCGAGCCCCTGCACCTCGGTCACCGGGTCGAATCCCAGCCGGTCCAGCTTCCCCAACCAGAACGGGGATCCGGTCTCTGCGTCGAAGTGCCATGCCATCAACTTGCGTACATGACTGTCGTATTCAGGATCAATGATGTGACTCATGACTGTCTTCCGCTCTCCTGATCGCGGGCAAGGGCGGTACGGGAGACCCATCGTGCGGGCGACGCCTATCGGCCACGTATCGCTCGCGTGTCATGACGGCCCGCCGGCGTGTCGGGAGAGCCGCCCGCCCGCACAACGCGCCGCACGAGCGACCGGCCACCGGGTCGCGAGGCCCCCGGTTCCCCCGCAGGGTGTGCGTACGAGCGGTCGGCCGCCGGGTCACAGGGCCGCCTTTCCCCCACACGGTGTGCCGTACGACGAGCAGCCGCGGGGGCGCGGCCCCTGGGGAAACCCCCAGGCGCGTCGGGCCCGCGCCGTGCCGCCGCGCACAGACGACCGGCCGGACGGGCTGCCGAAATCACCGACGTAGGTGCGGGGGAACTACTCCCCAAGCTCCGCTGCGAGCGCTGCGGGGGCTGAGCGGGGCGGGAGAGGCGGGGGGCTGAGCGGGCCGGGACCGGGTTCTGAGCCAGGGCGGAACAGGGCCAGTCCGAGGCGTGGACCGATCGGAGCCAGGACGAGGCCGGGTCGGGGTCGGGTGTCAAGGCCGAGGCGAGGCCGGGCCGGACGGGGGAGTCGGACTGGGGCGGGACCGAAGCGAGGCCGGGGCCGAGGTCGAGGCCGGGGCCAGGTCGGGGCGAGGCCGGGGCCAGGGCGAGGCCGGGGCGAGGCCGGGGCGAGGCCGGGGCCAGGTCGGAGTCAAGGTCGAAGTTGAGGTCAACAAGGCCGGGGTCGGGGCGAGATCAGAGTCGAGGTCGAGGTCGGGGCGGAGTCCGAGTCGACGAGACGGCACCGACTGACTGGACCGTGCCGGGCAACTCCACCGGCGTCCGGGCCCGCCACCCCGCCTCCGGCGCGCCTGGACGGGGGAGACAGGACGTCGTGACCCGGCCGGTCGCAGGCTCGGACGCGTCCGTGAGGCCTGGGCACCGAGCTCCGCTCGGTGCCCAGGGCCGGGATCAGGTGCGGGTTCGGTTCAGAGCTTGTCGGCCGCGCGGACCCGGTGGAGGTGGATGAGGACGTCATAGGCCCGCCCGAGGGCGAGGGTCGGCAGGGGATCGGGGGTGAAGGTCGAACCGGCGTCGTAGACCGGGCGACTGCGGTCGAGCCAAGCGCGGGCCGGGTCGTTCACGGTCCGCAGGTCGAGGTAGAAGTCCCGGTACCCCACGCGGTCCAGGGTGTGTTCGTTCATGCCGGGGCGTGCCGCCGGGACAGTGACCGCCTTCCAGTCACCGTCGAGGGATGTGTCCTTGGTGAGGAAGGATCCGCCGGCGAAGCTGAAGCCGATCGCGGCGTAGCCGCGGCCCAGACGATCACGGAGCACCGCGCCCTGCGTCCGGGGGTACATGTCCGGGTGGGTGGATATGTATCCGATATGCCCGTTGTGGGCCGACAGCAGTATCTTGTGACCGGTGTGGCGCTGCCACCACAGCACGTTGTCGGCCATGGCCTGGTCGCGCAGGCGTTCGGCGGCGGTGACCGAGGCCGGGTCGGTGAGGTCGACGGTGGCGAAGGCGAAGGTCTGCGCGATGTTCCGGGCGTGCTGCACGGTCCACGCGTAGTCGCCGCCGGTCTCCTGCTGCCCAGCCACCAGGTCGAGTGCTTCCTGAGCCCGTGCGGCGTTCGCCTTGCGCTCCTCCACCGGCTTGCGCAGGTAGGCGAAGATGTCGTCGAAGGGGCGCAACCCGGCGTACAGCTCGGTGAGCTGCGGCAGCACCTCCGGCCGGGTCTCGCGGACGGACGTCACCACACGCTCGAAGATGTGGTCGCCCAGCTTCGGGCCGCCGAGGTCGTCCCCCATGAAGTGGACCCGGCGGTCAGGGTGTCGGAGGTTGTGCTCGCGCATCCAGCCGATCAGGCTGACGAACTCCTCGCGCTCCCAGGGGGACCCGGCCAGCGTCTCCCGCGCGATGCTCTGCGGATCGCCGGGGCCGCCCTGGAGGTACTCGTCGATCCTGAGCCCCGCAGACCAGCTCATCTCCAGGGCGAAGGTGGTGAAGCCGCGCTCCTCGACGAGGTACCGGAAGACCCGTTCCTTCATGGAGAAGAACTCGTGCGATCCGTGCGTGGCCTCGCCCAGCCCCACCACCTTCGCCTTCCCGACCATGGAGCCCAGCGCCCGCAGATCGGCGGTCCGGCCGCCGGGGTCGGTGGATCGCAGCGGGTGGGCGGACCGGTCGAGGGAGCGCACGACGGCCGCTTCCCCGTGCTTCTCCTGGTGCGCTTCCCCACGCATCTCGCGGGAGTGTTCGGCGGGTGCGACCGGTACGGCGGCGGCCGCCGGTGTGGCCAGCGCCGCTGCGGCGAGCATGGCGGTGAGCGCGAGAAACCGTCGCCGTCCGGTCGTCTTCGTGTACCCGTGCATTCCGATCACTCCTTGTATGCGGCGGCTCCCCGAGCCGATGCAATGAGTTTCGTGTGCGGCGGCACGGACTGCGATGGGGTGACCCACCGTCTTGTTTCGGGGGTTTTCCCAGGGTGTTGGACCTGGGGATATCCCCCCTAGCCTCCTCTTTTCGGGGCTGCACGCCCCTCGGCGGACGAGGCGTCCGCGACACGGGGCGGGCGCCTCACAGCCGGCCGCCGAGTGAAGGCGGAGCGTCGCCGGGGCCGCCGGGGCGGAGGTGCACCGCTGGCCATCGGGGGCGGGTTGAGTCCTCCCGCTGAGTGAGTGAGGCCGGGCCGGCAACGCCGCTCACCGAGTCGCGGCTTCGCTGCCGGCCGCCGGGGAAGGCGGACCGTCCACCGAATCTGCTGCACGGGCGCTTCACCGCCGGGCTGAGTCGGGACTTCTCCGCCTGACGGTGGTGAGGCTTGACTGCCGAGCAGGGGCGGGACCGCACCACCGGGCGGAGGCGGGGCCTCTCCTCTGAGTCAGGAGGCTCCTGTGGCCGTCACTCGTGTGGGGGTGGGGTTGTTCCTACCCCACTCACACCCGCTACCCGTATGGCGGCGTGGAACCCGACCGAGCAGGCTGGACTCATCAACTTGCACGAGTGAAGGAGTCCCCAGTGTTCCGTTCCCAGCCGGTACGCCGCCGCGCGGCGCGCGTCGCCGTCGGCGCCCTCGCCTTGGCGACATGCGCCACCCTGATGACCGGCAGCGCCGGGGCCATCGTCAACGGCAGTGATTCCACTGAGCGTTATGCGTTCATGGCGTCCATCCCGGAGTCGGCTCCGAAGCACGGGCTGTACGACGGTTCCTGTGGGGCGTCGCTGGTCGATCGCCAGTGGGTGCTGACGGCGGCCCACTGCGTGCGGGGCGACGGCCTCGAACTGGACGGCACGGTCCGGATCGGCAGCGATCGGCGGAAGTCCGGGGGAACCGTCCGGGCCATCGAACGAGTCGTCGTCCACCCCGGTTACGTGAACGGGGAAGGGGAGGCCGCCAACAAGGACGACATAGCGCTCGTACGCCTGGACCGCCCTGTCGCCGAGAAGCCCGTCCCGATCGCGGCGCGGGCCGGGCGGCCCGGCACTCCGACTCGGATACTGGGATTCGGCACCACGGTCGACACCGAACTGAAGTTCGCAGAGCGGTTGCAGGAGCTCAAGACGCGCACGGGCGCTGCCGCCGAGTGCGCCCCTGGCTATGCGGGCCGGACCCGGCTGTGCACGATCAGCCGCGTACCGGAGGCCATGGCGTGCTTCGGGGACTCCGGCGGGCCGCAACTCCAGAAGGGCCGGCACGGGCGCTGGGAGCTGATAGGAGCCACCTCGGGCCCCGGCGCTCCGGGAGTCGCGTGTTCGGCCGGGCCGGGCCTCTATGCCAACGTGCCCGTCTACGCGGACTGGATACGCAAGACCATCAAGCGCGACGCCTGACCCGTCGAGGTCGTTCATGACCGCTGGCCGACTGCCGAGCAGCCGCGACGCCGGACGCTCGACGCCCGACACTCGACGCCTTGATCTCCTCACAGCCGAGCGTGGTGCGCGTCGCCGGCTGGGGCCGCCCGACGCGCTACGAGAACCGGCGCCCCGGCCAGCGGACGACGGGGGGGCCGGAGCCGCGCGGGCGGAAAGGCAGGGTGCTGCTCGCGTCACTCCCGGCCCCGGCCCCGGCCCCGGCCCCGACTCCAACTCCGGCCCCGGCTCTGGCTCCGACCTGGCCTTGCCTCCGGCCTCGCGCCCGGCTCTAACCCCGGCCCCGACCCCGACCCCGCTCCCGGTTTCGGACTGGGCTCCGGCACCGGGCCCGGCCCCACGGCCTGGCAACCGGCGCGGCACGCCGGAAGACCGAGCACCGGGGGGGGACCTGCCAAGGGGAGTCGGCGTGGCACCTTCGAGCGACGGCCTCAGGAATGCGGCCGTGGCCGGGCCCACCCCAGTCCACGGCGGCGGTCCGAGCCTGGCCGGACCACACCGGGCCGCATCACACCAGTCCGGACCGGGCGGCACCACACCAGTCCGGACCGGGCCGCACCACACCAGTCCGGACCGGGCCGCACCGGGCCAGACCACGCCGGGCCGAACCAGCCGGTGTCAGTGACTCGGTCCGCTCCCCTCCGCGCCGTCGGTCAGGCGACCGGACAAATCCGTCCGATCGCCTGACCGACCCGTCACGAACACACCGGTCAGGCGGTGCGCCGGGACAGGGTGACCGCCACGAGGGCGGCGACCAGCGGGAAGAGTGCGATGACGCCCAGGGCGCTGGAGAGCGACATCGACTTCGCCAGCGCGCCCGCGGTGGCGCTGCCGACGCCGCCGCCGACGAAGAAGGTGAGGTTGAGCAGGCCCATGGCGCCACCGCGTCGCGCCGGTTCGATGTGGGCGGACATCAGAGCGGTGGTGAAGACCTGGGTGACGGAGAAGGCGGCGAATCCGAGGGAAGCGCCCAGGAGCAGCAACAGGACAGCCGACCCGGTCAGCGAGGCGGCCAGTGCGACGGCGAAGGCGAGAGCGACCGCGCTCAGGAGCCGGTGGCCTCGGTCACCGGCGGTGAGCGTGCCGGCCAGCCGGGAGAGCACCGCGCCGACGATCGCGCCGGGCAGCAGCCAGACGCCGACGGCCAGGACGCTCCAGCCGTGGTCGCGGACGAGGAGCTGCGGCACCGCGTACATGGCGGCGAACAGACCGCCGTAGACGCCGATGCCGATGACGGCGGCCTTCAGGAAGGTGCGGTCGGTGACCAGGACGCGGGGGACGAAGGAGGTCTCACTGGTGCGGGTGCGCCAGGTGAGACCGGCGCCGGCCAGGACGAGCACGGCGGCGGTGGCGAGCACCAGCGGGGTGCTCAGGGCGAGAGCGGAGGACTGGATCAGCACCACGAACGACATGGCGGTGAGGGTCAGCAGGGCGGCGCCCGGCAGGTCCATGGATCGGCCCGAGTTCTTGCGCTCAGGAGCCTTGGCCATGCAGAGCGGCACGACGAGCAGGGAGAGCGCGGGCAGGACCAGGGCGATGCGCCAGGTCACCCACTCGGTGAAGACCCCGCCCGCCAGGGTGGCGCTGGCCGAGAAGATCGCCATCGTCGCGCCGAATCCGGCGAAGACCTGGGGGCGGCGCTCCGGAGGCACGGAAGCCGTCAGGGCCATGGCGCAGGCCGCCATCGCGCCGGAGCCGGCGGCCTGGACGAAGCGTCCGACGACCAGGACGCCGAGGTTGGGGGCGAGGAGGCAGATCGCGGCGCCGATGGCGAGCGTCAGCGAGCCGAGGAGCAGTGCCGCCCGCAGGCCGCGGGTGTCGGCGAGGCGTCCGAACAGCGCCGTGCCGACGCCGAGGGCCAGCGCGTGGGCGGTGAGCACCCAGGCGGTGGCGGCGGACGAGGCGTTCAGAGCGGTCGCCACGTCGGGGAGGGCGACACCGGCGGCGGTGACGCCGAAGACGACCGGGCCGAAGAGCGCCCCGAAGAGCAACCCGGCCGAACGGGCCCCCGAGGAGGGAGAACTGACGGCGGCCGCGGGGGACGCGGCCTGATGTGTGGTCACGAGGACTCCAGAAGTGTGATGAGTACCTGCCAACACCTCGGCAGGGCGGTGGAGGAGGCCGCCGGGGCACGGGGCCTCGGCGGTGAGCAGCGAACGAACCAGGTGCGAACGAGCGTGCGGCCTACGGCCAGGGAGGAAACAGATGCTGAGCGTGCGGCTCCACGGTCGGGAGGAGCGGTGGTGTGCGTGCGGGCCTATGGCCATGGGGCAGCGGACGTTGCGCGTGCGGCTCCACGGCCGGAGGGAGCGGTGGCGTGCGTACGGACCTACGACGGGCGGCCGGCGGCCGGTGCGCGTGTCGCCCCGCGGCCGGAAGGGGCGATGGCGAGTGCCGGGCTTACGGCCGGGGGGCGATGTTGTGGTTGAGCCGGAAGAGGTTGTCGGGATCGAACGCGGCCTTCACCCGCGCCAGCCGCTCCAGGGTCCGGGGGGTGAAGCACTCGCCCGCCGCCTCCGCCGTGTCCGCCCCGCCGAGGAAGTTCAGGTAGCGCAGGCCGGCGCTCCACGGCTCCATCGGCGCGAGGACCGTGTCGGCCTTGCCGGGGGGCGAGAGCGTGGCGAGCGTGTAGGCCCCCTCGCGGACGCCCACGGCGTTGGGCACCTCGGCGGGACGGGCCAGCGCGCCGCCCAGGTGGCGCAGCTCGACCATCAGGTCGCCGCAGGACGAGTCGGGGCCCGCCGTCCGCAGGAGTTGCTCCATCGCCTCGGCGCCCAGCTCCCGCAGCACGATGTTGCGCTCGTGGTACGGCAGCGGGTGCGTGGGGTCGGCGTGGATGTCGGCGACCGCCGTGTACGGCATCTCGGCGACCGAGTCCGCCAGCGGCGTCCCGCACTCGCGCAGCGGGCGCACAAGGCGCTCCCCCTCCGCGGCCGTGCCGGTGAAGGAGATCCGTACGTGGGCGGCGAGCCGGCCGCGGAGGAATTCCGGCACGTCCGGCACGTCGGGCAGCCGCAGCAGCGCCACCGAGGAGCTCATCTCCTCCGGCACGGTCCCGGTCCACTGCCGCCAGGTGTGCAGGACCTGCGCCGCCTGCTCTCCGGGGAAGTAGATCCCGCCGCCGTAGAGCCTGCTCACCGGCATCAGGCCGAACCACAGCCCGGTGACGATGCCGAAGTTGCCCTTGCCGCCGCGCAGGGCCCAGAACAGCTCCGGGTGCTCGTCGCGGTCCACCTGCCGCACGCTGCCGTCGGCCGTGACGACCTCGATGCGGGTCACGTGGTCCGCGGCGTACCCGTACTGCCGCCCCATCGGGCCGAGCCCGCCGCCCAGGGTGTATCCCACGACGCCGACCAGCGGCGACGACCCGTTGAGGGGGGCGAGGCCGTGCGGCGCCGCCGCGGAGATCACCTGGTGCCACTGGGCCCCGGCCTCCACATACGCCGTGCTCGTGTAGGCGTCGACGGTCACGGTGTTCATCCGGCGGGTGGAGACGAGGACCCCGCCGGATGCGGGTGCCGCGATGCCGTGGCCGGTGGCCTGCACGGCCACCGGCAGGCCGGTCCCCGCGGCGAAGGACACCGCCGCGGACACGTCGGCCGTCGTCTCGGCGGCGACGATCACGTCCGGCCGGTGCTGCGCGATCCGGTTGAATCCCGCCAGCTCCCGCTCGTACCCCGCGTCGTCGGGGGTGAAGACCTCGCCCTTGAGCCGCGCGACGAGCCCGTCCAGGGCGCTCTCCTCGACACCGGCGTGTCCACGTCGTCCTGCCACGATCAGATCCCTCCTCCATGCCGCGCGACGGCTCCTGAGGCGCGACGGCGATGAAAGGCAGTCTGCTCGCCCCCCTCATCCCCTCCCATCCCCTGATTAGGGGGTCTCCGGCCCTCCCACCCCCTGCTCCAGGAGGAGTCTCCGGACTCCCCCTCCCCCGCCCCAGGAGTCCCCACGTCCCGCGCCGCAGAAGTCCCCCACCCGACGAAGTCACCCCCTACCCCGGAAGTCCCCACCCCGGAAGCCCCCACCCCGGAAGCCCCCGCCCAGCGAGGTCGGCCCGCACCCCAGAAGTCCCCCGGGCAGCGGTGTCAGCCTGAGCGCAGTTGGGCGTGGCGCAGTTGTGCGTGCCGCAGTTGGGCGATCTCCCGCTCCAGATGCGCGATGCGGTCCTGCGGGCCCGAGGACCGCTCGATCCGGACGGGGACCTGCGCGAGGCGCGCGGGCGTCAGCGAGAGCTCGTCGGCGGAGCGGCCGTCCAGGATCATCCGCTCCATCGTGCGCAGCTTCTCGCTGGGTTCGAGGCCCAGTTCACGGGCGAGCTGTCTTCGGGTGTCGCGGTAGACGGAGAGCGCTTCGGCGGTGCGCCCGGAGCGGTACAGCGCCAGCATCAACTGGAGGCACAACGACTCCTGGAAGGGGTTCTCCGTCACATGCCGGGTCAGCTCACCCAGCACCTCCCGGTGCCGCCCCAGGGCCAGTTCCAGCTCGAAGCGCTCCTCGATGGCGGAGAGGCGGTCCTCGTTCACCTTGAGGGCCACGGTCTCCAGCAGGTCGCTGTCGAGTCCGGCCCCCACCGGTCCCTGCCAGAGCCGCAGCGCCTGGTGGAACAGGGCCACGGCCCGGTCCGGGTCGCCCGTGCGCGCCTCGGACCGCGCACTGCTCAGCAGGTCCTCGAAGTGGGCCAGGTCGAGCTGGGAGCGCGGCACCCGGATCAGGTAGCCCGACGGGTGCGTCTCGATGGCGGCCGCGACGCCGGCGGCCGAGAGGAGTCTTCGTAGGCCGGAGATACAGATGCGCAACTGGCTGCGGACCGTGGCGGGTGGCGCCTCGCGCCAGACCGCCTCGATCAGCCGGCCCACGCCGATCACCCTGTTGGCCTCCAACAGCAGCAGGGTCAGCAGTATCCGCTGCCGGTTGCCGCCGAGCCGCACGGGCCCGTGCACTCCCTGGACGACGAGCGGACCGAGAACGGAGAATTGATAGTGCGCAGACATGTGAACGCCTTCCTGAAATCAACCGTTATGTCCCGGAGATCACCAACTGGGCAGGAATTTGAAGCTCCAGCTCTCGCTCAACTGAAGGCGCTCTCCCACCTCCCGCCCCAGCCGTCCCATGCCTTCCAGCACCCAGGCGTTCTCCAACCCCCCGGCGTCGAAGGCGCGCAGTCCCGACCGGTCGAACAGCTCCACGACGGCCACCTTGGCGTGGTCGTCGTCGGAGGCGACGAAGACGTCCACCGGCAGGCCGTCGGTGCGGCCGCTGTGCAGGGCGCCCGCCTCGGCGGTCGTCAGCGCCTTGACCCACAGGGCGTGCGGCGCGGCGGCGGCCAACTGCCGGACGGCGCTCGACTCCGGATCGGTGTGCGGGGGGACGCTCATGTCCACGACCGCCTTGCCGGCGAGCTGGTGGGCGTGCAGCCGGGTGAGCTCCAGCGCCTCGGGCCACCGGACGGTGAGGAACACGATCTCCGCGCGGAGGGCGGCGGCCAGGGTCGTGGCGAGCACGAGGCCGGGCGTGTGCGCCGTCATCGCCTCGACGGCCACCTCCCGAGCCCGTTCGATGCTCCGGTCCGCGAGCATCACCTCGGCCCCGGCCAGCACCGCCCGCCGTGCCACCGCAAGCCCCGACACTCCCGCTCCGACAATCCCAATCCGCATGTCCAACACGTTTGCGGGATACGGCCGCTGTGCCCATCCCGCAATCAAGGGGGACCCACCGAATCGGCCACCCCCCTCAACCGAGGGGTTGGAAGAAGCCGGCAGGGCTGGGACAGTCGGAGGATGACCAGTTCGACGATCTCCCGAACCTCTGTCGGCCGGGCGGAACTGCTCTCCCGTACCGCGAAGTCCACCGACGCGCTCAGCATGTTCGCCGAGGCGTCGGCCCAACTGCGACGGCTCATGCCGTACGACGCGGCGGTCTGGCGGGTCACCGACCCGGTGACCGGCATGATGACCGCGCCGATCCGCGCGGAGAACCTGGACGAGGGCGGGTGCGCCGTCTACTGGGAGTCCGAGCTGTTCACCGAGAACGTCAACCTGTTCCGCGATCTCGCCCAGGCCGCCGTGCCGGTCGCCGGACTGCGGCAGACCACCGGCGACCTGCCCGCCCGCAGCACCCTCTACCAGTCGTTCATGCGCCCCCGCGGACTCCAGGACGAGCTGCGCGCGGTCCTGCGCGTCGGCGGCCACCCGCAGGGCCACATCAGCCTCTTCCGGGCGGAGGGCCGTCCGGCCTTCGGCTCCACAGAGACCCAGTTGATCGCCTCCCTGCTCACCCCGCTGGCCCGGCAGTTGCGGTCGTTCGCGGAGCCCGCGGCCCAGCCGCTGCCGGACGCCCCGCACGGCCCCGGCCTCCTCCTGTTCGACCCGAGCGGCGTGCTGATGTCGGTCAACGACGACGCCCTGGCCTATCTGGACACCCTCCCCGAAGGGCCCGCCGTCCCCTCCCCGCAGGGCGTCCGCGTGCCGGCCTGGGTGCAGGCGACCGCGATGAAGGCGCGCGCCGTCGCCCAGGAGCGGGACCGCGGCCAGGCCCGCGCGCGGGTGCGGAACCGCTCGGGCCGCTGGCTGGTCTGCCACGCGTCGTGCCTGCGCGAGGCCCACGGCAAGCTGGGCGCGTCCGCGGTGGTGATCGAGCCCGCGAAGAGCTCGGAGATCGTCCCCCTGATCGTGGACGCGTACGAGCTGACGGACCGGGAGACCGAGGTGACGCAGTACATCGCCCGCGGTCTGCCCACCGGGGAGATCGCGGCCCAGTTGCACCTCTCCCCGCACACCGTCCGGGACCACATCAAGGCCGTCTTCGAGAAGGTCGGGGTCTCCAGCCGCGGCGAGCTGGTCGGCAAGCTGTTCACCGAGTACTACGCGCCCCTGGCCGAGAAGGGCATGACACGGGTCCACACCGGCTGAGCGACGGACGACACACCATGGCAGCCACACCACTCCCCCACCGCCCCCGGTTCGCGCCCCTGTCAGGATGCTGACAGGGCGCCCATGAGAACAGTGCCCGTGATCGTCCTGTCACCCTGGGGTGACGGTAGGGGATCAAGCCACCGCGATTAGGCGTGTACTCGCCTCCCCTTCCGGACCCGTGCCCGGAAGGGGAGGCGGCGGAGCGGAGGCGTCCGGCTCCGGCCCCCGCGCCGGCGTCAGTCGGGCAGCACCGGCAGCAGCTCCGGAAGGCGACCGTCCGACGCCCGGGCCGTCGCGATCCGCTCCTCGGGGACCTCTCCGTACAAGGTGGTGCGCGGTCGGGCCGGGCGGCCGGCCAGGTCCGCGATGGCCACCAGGTCCTGGATGGAGCGGTACGAGCCGTAGCTCGACCCGGCCATCCGGGAGATGGTCTCCTCCATGAGCGTTCCACCCAGGTCGTTCGCGCCCGAGCGCAGCATTTCGGCCGCGCCCTCCGCGCCGAGCTTCACCCAGCTCGTCTGGATGTTGGTGATGTGCGGGTGCAGCAGGAGCCGTGCCATCGCGGTGACCGCCCGGTTGTCGCGGTCGGTCGGCCCCGGCCGGGCGATGCCGGCCAGGTAGACGGGGGCGTTGGTGTGGATGAAGGGGAGGGTGACGAACTCGGTGAACCCGCCCGTCTCCTGCTGGAGCCGGGCCAGGGTGCGCAGGTGCCCGAGCCAGTGGCGGGGCTGGTCGACATGCCCGTACATCATGGTCGAGGACGAGCGCAGGCCGACCTCGTGCGCGGTCCTGACGACCTCCAGCCAGGTCGCCGTGGGCAGTTTGCCCTTGGTGAGGACCCAGCGGACCTCGTCGTCCAGGATCTCCGCCGCCGTGCCGGGGATCGAGTCGAGCCCCGCCTCCTTGGCGGCGGTCAGCCAGTCGCGGATCGACAGGCCGGTGCGGGTCGCCCCGTTGACGACCTCCATCGGCGAGAAGGCGTGCACGTGCAGGTCCGGGACGCGCTGCTTCACCGCGCGCGCGATGTCGAAGTACGCCGTGCCCGGCAGGTCCGGGTGGATGCCGCCCTGCATACAGACCTCGACCGCGCCGACGTCCCACGCCTGCGCCGCCCGGTCCGCGACCTGGTCCAGGGAGAGCGTGTACGCGTCGGCGTCGGTGCGGCGCTGGGCGAAGGCGCAGAAGCGGCAGCCGGTGTAGCAGACGTTGGTGAAGTTGATGTTCCGCGTGACGACGTACGTGACGTCGTCCCCGACCACGTCCCGGCGCAGGGCGTCCGCGATCCGGCACAGCTCGTCCAGCGCGGGCCCGTCCGCGTGGAGCAGGGCGAGCGCCTGGTCGTCGGTGAGCTGCGCCGGGTCCTCGGCGGCCCGGCTCAGCGCCTGGCGCACGTCGGAGTCGATGCGGGAGGGGACCATGCCGGGGGCGGCCGCCTCGCGCAGCGCCTCCCAGTCCCCGTACACCTCGTCGAAGTCGTCGCGGCGGTCGCCGGTACGGCCCTCGGTGTCGATGGTGCGGTGCAGGTCGGTGCGGCCCGACGCGTTGAACCCCTCGTCCGGCTCCTGCCACGGCAGCCCGGCCGGCAGGACGCCCTCGCGGGCGAGGCCCGTCTCCGGGTCGGCCAGGGCGCGGACGTGCGGGAGGAGGCGGGGGTCGAGCCACGGTTCGCCGCGCTGGATGAACTCGGGGTAGATGGTGAGGCGTTCCCGCAGGGTGAAACCGGACTCGGCGGTCCTGGCGGCCAGTTCGTCGATGTGGGGCCAGGGGCGCTCGGGGTTCACATGGTCCGGCGTGAGCGGGGAGACGCCGCCCCAGTCGTCGATGCCCGCGCCGATGAGCAGGGCGTACTCGGCGTCCACCAGGTTCGGCGGGGCCTGGATGCGGGCGGACGGGCCGAGGACGTGCCGGGCGACCGCGACCGCGGCGGCCAGCTCGGCCAACTCCGCGTCCGGCATCCCGCGCATCGCGGTGTCCGGCTTGGCGCGGAAGTTCTGGACGATGACCTCCTGCACGCCGTGGTAGGCGCGTGCCGTCCGGCGCAGCGCGAAGAGGGAGTCGGCGCGCTCCTCGTACGTCTCCCCGATCCCGATCAGGATGCCCGTGGTGAACGGCACGTTGGAACGCCCGGCGTCCTCCAGCACGCGCAGCCGCACGGCCGGCTCCTTGTCCGGGGAGCCGTGATGCGGGCCGCCCGGCTCGGACCACAGGCGGGTCGCCGTCGTCTCCAGCATCATCCCCATCGAGGGGGCCACGGGCTTGAGGCGCTGGAGATCGGTCCAGGTCAGGACGCCGGGGTTGAGGTGGGGCAGCAGGCCCGTCTCCTCCAGGACCCTGATCGCCATGGCGCGGACGTACGCGAGGGTGTCGTCGTACCCCTCGGCCTCCAGCCACTCCCGCGCCTCCGGCCAGCGGTCCTCGGGGCGGTCGCCGAGGGTGAACAGCGCCTCCTTGCAACCCATCGCCGCGCCTTCGCGGGCGATGGCCAGCACCTCGTCGGGCGAGAGGAACATGCCGTGGCCGGCGCGGCGGAGCTTGCCGGGGACGGTGACGAAGGTGCAGTAGTGGCACGTGTCGCGGCAGAGGCGGGTGAGCGGGATGAAGACCTTGCGCGAGTACGTGATGACGCCCGGCCGGCCCGCCGCCGCCAGGCCCGCGTCCCGGACCCGCGCGGCGGACGCGGCGAGATCCGTCAGGTCGTCGCCGCGCGCCTGGAGCAGGACGGCGGCCTCGGTGACGTCGAGGGCGACGCCGTCTCGGGCGCGCCGGAGCGCGCGCCGCATGGCGTTGGAGGTGGGGCGTCCGCTCTGGGGATCGGTCATGGACCGAGCATACGAGCGGCCTCCGCGCCCCGGACCGGGGCATCGGCCGGGAAGCGGGGACCGCCGGCCACCGGGTCGCCCCACCGTCCCTCCACGCTGCCGGAAGCACCGGAAGAGCCACCGCCCACGCCGACCCTCCGCGCGGCCGACACACCGGAAGAGCCACCGCCCGCACCGTCCCTCCACGCGGCCGGAGGCACCGGGAAGTGCCGCCCGCCCACGCCGTCCCCCGCACGGCCGGACACACCGGCAAGAGCCGCAGCCCGCGCCGCCTCTCCCACCCGAGGACCGTCCTCCCACCCGCAGGCCGTCCCCCCACCCGAGGACCGTCCCCCCACCCGAGGACCGTCCTCCCACCCGAGGACCGTCCTCCCGCCCGAGGGCCGCCCCGTCCTCCCCGCCCGGTGCGCGACGGCGGCCGCCGCGCTTCGCCGCGCCTCGCCGCGCTGCCGACCGCCCGCACCGGCCCGGTGCGCCGCCCGCCTCTCCGCCGTGCGGCGCACCGCGCCCGGCTCGGGCGCTGGTCCACCGGGGAGTGCGGGCCACCCCCTAGTGTCGGGACGGTGATGGAAACGATCGTCCTCGACATCGGTGAAACCCTCGTACGCGACGACCGCCACTGGGCGTCCTGGGCCGACTGGCTCGGCGTGCCGCCGCACACGCTCAGCGCCCTGGTGGGCGCGGCCGTCGCGCAGGGCCGCGACGCCGCGGACGCGCTGCGCGTCCTGCGCCCCGACATGGACGTGGACGAGGCCCGCCTCGCCCGCGAGTCCGCCGGGCGCGGAGAGCACCTCGACGAGTCGGACCTCTACCCGGACGTCCGGCCCGCGCTGGGCGAGCTGCGGGCCGCGGGCGTCCGGGTCGTGGTGGCGGGCAACGGCACGGCCCGCACGGGCGAGTTGCTGCGGGCGCTGGACCTGCCGGCGGACCTGGTGGTGACCTCGCACGAGTGGGGCGTACGGAAGCCGGACCCGGCGTTCTTCGCGCGGGTGGCCGACGCGGCGGGCTCCGCGCCGGGTGCGACGCTGCACGTGGGCGACCACCCCGCCGACGACCTGTTCCCCGCTGCCGCGGCGGGGCTGCGGACGGCGCATCTGCGGCGGGGCCCGTACGGGCACTGGTGGGCGGACCACCCGGACGTGGTGGAGACGGCGGACTTCCGCGTCAACGCCCTGACGGAGCTGGTGGGCCTGGCACTTCCGGCGGACCCGGCCGGGGACGAGGAGACACGGGCAGGGCGTCCGAGGACACTGCGGGCGGTGCGCTAGGGGGTGTCCGCGCGGAGCGGGCCGGACGACGCGGGCGGCCTCCCACCGGATGTCCGGTGGGAGGCCGCCCGTGGTCATGACCCGGCCGGGCCGCTCAGGCGGCGACCGCCTTCGTCGCCTTGCTGACCGCCGCCCCACTGGCGTGGCCGGTGCGGTGTGCGGTGACCTTCACCGTGATCTTCCGGCCCCGCTGCGCCGTCTTGAGCCGCAGCTTGGCGGCGTTGGCCCCGGAGATGGCCACGCCGTTGGCGTACCACTGGTAGGCGTACGACGACGGCTTCGGCGTCCACGTCCCGGTGCTCGCGCTCAACGTCCCGCCCACCTTGGCCCTGCCGGTGATCACCGGCAGGGTCGTCGCCTTGGGGGCGACGCCCTTGGCCACCGTGACCGCCGCACTCGTCGCACCCCCATCGGCGTGCCCCGCCAACCGGGCGATCACGGAGACGGTGACCTTCTTGCCCAGCACCGACGCCGGCACGGCATACCGGGAAGCCGTCGCACCCGAGATCGCCACACCGTTCGCCCGCCACTGAAACACGTACGACGACGGCTTCGGCGTCCAGGAACCAGTGCTCGCGCTCAACGTCCCGCCCACCTTCGCCGTACCGGTGATCACCGGCAGGGCCGTCGCCTTCGGTGCGACGCCCTTGGCCACCGTGACCGCCGCACTCGTCGCACCCCCATCGGCGTGCCCCGCCAACCGGGCGGTCACGGAGACGGTGACCTTCTTACCGAGCACCGACGCCGGCACGGCATACCGGGAAGCCGTCGCACCCGAGATCGCCACACCGTTCGCCCGCCACTGGAACACGTACGACGACGGCTTCGGCGTCCAGGAACCAGTGCTCGCGCTCAACGTCCCACCCACCTTCGCCGTACCGGTGATCTCCGGCGGCTTCGTCGGGGTGAGCCGTGCGGGCGTGACGGTGAACGAACCCCGCGGGTGGGCGCTGCCGTTGTGCGTGAGGACGGTGACGCTCCAGGTGCCGGGGGCGGCGCCGGTCAGGTCGAGCACCGCCGTGAGCGTCCTGCGGTCGGCGGAGACGGCGGTGGTCGTCGACTCCACCTCCTTCCCGCCGAGGCTGAGGCGGACGACGTCGTCCTGGTGCAGCGCCGTGCCCGTGAGCGTCACCGTGACCTTGCCGCCGGCCGCGCCGGTGGTGGGGCCGACCGTGCCGATGGTGACGGGCTCCACGCCGCAGCGGATGCGGGAGCAGACGGCCTCCGCCGAGTACGCGGTCTTCGCCGCGGTCTCGGGGAGCGACAGGACCAGGGTGCTCGGGGTGGGGTCCGTCGAGTAGGGCTCGTTGACGCCGCAGACCCAACCGCTGGGGACGAACCTCATGCAGCCGTCGTCGAGGCCGGCGTCGTAGAGCGAGGGGACCGCCGTCTCGGCAGCGCCGTCGGTGTCGCTGATCCTCATGTCGAAGCGGTCGCGGTAGGCGGTCGGCAGCACCGCGCAGAAGGTGCTGTGCGCCTCGTCGAGGGTGCCGGTGACGGGACCGTACCCGTAGCTGACGTTGGGCACGGCGACGCATCCTTCGGCGGGGCCGCCCGCGGTGCCGATGCGCACGGCGTCGAACCGGTAGTCGGGCGCGGCCTTCAGCCCGGTACGCACGGTGACCAGGACCTGGTAGCTGGTGGAACCGGTGACCGCACACGGCTGGTTCCGGTCGCACAGGTGCCGGCCGTCCGCACCGTGGACCACCGCGTTCGCGGTCCCCAGGGCGTCGCGCACGTCGATGTGCACGGTGTCGCGGGCGTCGGCCGTGGTGACCTGGCGGCAGCGCAGCTCACCTGGCGCGCCCGTCGCGCCGCCCGAGGAGGGACCGCCGACCCGGACCGCCGGATTGGGTGTGCAGCCCTTCGCGGTGGCGGTGACGTCCCTGCGGGTCAGCGTGTAGGCGGCCGTGGCGTCCCGGCCGGTGACCAGCACGGTGTACGCGGCGCCGGGGGCCAGCTCGCAGGTGGTCCAGGTGGTGAGCGAGGGGTGGACCGAGCAGGTCTCGACCCCCTTCTCGTCCAGCACCGTGAACCGGGCGGTCGCCCACGTCCCCGGCGCGGCCCGGAGCTGGAGGTTCTCCCGTGCGCTGTGCGCGTCGGCGGGGATGCTCAGGCACTGCGAGAACTCTCCGCCGCCGGTGGTGATCCCGGCGGAGGCGCTCTGTGCGGTGAAGTCGCCGACCGGGACGGCCGGGCAGCCGGAGGCGACGTCGGTGCGGCGCAGTGCCAGGGCGTAGGCGCCGGTCGCCGGGTCGTCCTCGGTGGAGACGTGCAGCCGGAAGGGCGCGGTGCCGGCCAGCTCGCAGGTCCCGGAGGAGAGGGCGGACTCCCCGCACTGGTACGCGCCGTCGGCGTCGAACACCGAGGCGTCGGGGTCCGGTCCGGGCCCGCCGAGGGGCTCCAGCGCGGCCAGCCGGGCCCCGGCGGGAAGATCCAGGGAGACGCAGTCGATCTCTCCCGCCGCGGCGAACCCGGCCCGGTGCACCCCCATGCCGGCGGGCACGCAGCCGGCGGCCGAGGCCCGGTCGATGATCAGGGTGTCCTGGTCGGTGAAGACGGTGTAGTCGCCGGCCGCGGGCAGATCGCATCCGGACCAGGTGGTGCAGACGGTCCTGCCCTCGCGGTCGTGGACGGCGAGCTTCGTACGGGAGGAGTCGACCGCGTAGACCTCGTGGGGGCCGGCGTGGGACGCGGTGAACGTTTTGCATCCGCTCGCCGGAGACACGCTGGTGGGCGCGGAGCCGTAGGCGTTGACCGGGACGCGGACGCAGCCCGCCGGGTCGGAGATCCGGCGGACCTTGAGCGTGTACTCGGCCGGGAAGCCGCCCTCGGCCTCGTCGACGTGGTACAGGACGCGATAGGGGCCGTCGCCCGGAAGGACGCAGCCCTCGCTGCCGTCCTCGTTGGAGCGCGGGCAGATCCGGTCGCCGCTCTCGTCGGTGATCCAGGAGCGGCCGCCGCCGTACCGCGTGGTGGTGATCTTGTTGGTGATCCGCTCGCCCGGCCTCGCCTCGATCCGCACGCAGTGCACGGCCGTCGGGCCCGCTGCCAGGGCCACGAGGGGCGGGCTGTCCCACCCGGTCGGGATCGGGTCGGCGCAGCCCTCGTCCGTGGCGACCGGAACGAGGCCGAAGGTGAACTCGCTGGTGTCGGCCCAGTCGTTGAACAGCCGCAGCGTGTAGGCGCCGGGGCGCTCCAGTCGGCACCAGCCGGCGCCCCGCCACGAGTCGTGGCAGTCGACCTGTTCCTCGCCGTCGTAGACGGTGCTGTGCACGTTGTGGCTTCCGGTGCCGGACTCCAGGAAGCGGTGCAGGCCCGGCTTCTCGACGGTGAAGGTGTAGCAGGCGGTCCCGTCGGCGGGGAGGGTGAGCGTGTTCCCCTCGGGTGCGGCCTCGCCGTACGCGGAGAGCGGGAAGGACGGGCAGTCCTCGGCGGTCTCCACCGGGGCGGCGGTCGTGGCGGCCGCGGTGTCCGCCCGCGCCGCTCCCACCGGGGCCAGCAGCGTGACCAGGACGGTGAGCGTGAGCAGGAGAGCGGTGTACGCCGCGGATCGCGCGGCCGTACACGGGCGTGGTGGCATGGTTCCGTTCCCCCCGGAGCGGTGAAGGGCGTGCGCCGGGCCTCCGCGGGACAGCTCGTTCGGCGGGCCTCTGTGCACAGCGATATGTGCCCGCCCTTCACAGGGCGGGCACATGATGATCGCACAGCCGAACGACCGGACGGCATGTCGGTTCGGGGCCGCCGCAGCGCTCCCCGACCCGGCCGTCCGCGGGGTCAGTCCCCCAGTACCGCCTCCATGACCTTCTTGGCGATCGGGGCGCCGAGCCGGCCACCGGAGATGTCGGAGCGGGAGATGTCCATGTCCGTCGGGTCGATGAAGACGGCGACCGCGACCGAGCGGCCGTCGTCCTTCTTGCCGTAGCTGACGAACCAGCCGTAGGGGACCTCGTCGCGGACGTTCACACCGCGCTGGGCGGTTCCGGTCTTGCCGCCGACGGTGATGCCGTCGATCAGGGCGCGCTGGGCGCTGCCCTCCTTCGCGGTGTGCTCCATCATCTCCTGGACCTTCTTCGCGGTCTCGGCGGAGACGGCCTGGCTCTTCATCACCGGCTCGTTCTTCTCCAGCGTGGACAGGTCCGGGCCGCGCAGCTCCTCGACGATGTAGGGCTGCATCAGCTTCCCGTCGTTGGCGAGGGCGGCGGTCACCATCGCCATCTGCATCGGGGTGCTCGTGAGGCTGCCCTGCCCCATGCCGGTGAGGGCCGTGCCGGGCTTGTCGAGGTCCTCCGGGTAGAGGCTGCGGGTGGCGAGCATGTCGCCGAACTCGTCCGAGTACACGTCCTCGTTGAAGCCGAACTTCTCCGCCGTCTCCCGCATCCGGTCCTCGCCCAGCTTGGACGCCGCGTCCAGGAAGACGTTGTTGCAGGAGTACTGCATGGCGGTCTTCATCGACGCCTTGTTGCAGACGCCGTCGCCCGCCTCGCTGCCGATCCTGTTGGTGGAGAGCGGCAGGGGGTACGGCGAGACGGCGTCGGTGCGGGCGTCCACGTCGGTGACCACGCCGTGCTCCAGCGCCGCGGCGGCCGTGAGGACCTTGAACGTGGAGCCGGGCGGGAAGGTCTCGCGCAGCGGGCGGTTGGCCAGCGGCTTGCTCTTGTCGTCGAGGAGGGCCTTGAAGCGGTCGCTCTCCTTGAACGAGATCCCGGCGAAGACCTCCGGGTTGTACGAGGGCGTGGAGACGAGGGACAGCACCTTGCCCGTACGCGGGTCGAGGGCGACGACCGCGCCCCGCGCGCCCAGGTCGGTGAGGCCCTTGTACGCGGCCTTCTGCGCCTTCGCGTCGATGGTGGTGATCACGTCGCCGCCGCGCCGGGGCTGCCCGGTCAGGACGTCCTTGGCGTGCCGGAACGCGAAGCGGTCGTCCTGGCCGCTGAGCACGCTGTCGTACGTGCGCTCCAGCAGCGAGGTGCCCTGCGCCTGGGAGGCGTAACCGGTGACGGGCGCGTACATCGGCCCGTCCTTCCAGGTGCGCCGGAACGCGTAGTCGCGGTCGCCGGTCTCCTTGGAGCCGGTGATCGCCTTGCCGCCCACGACGATGTCGCCGCGCGGGGTGGAGAACCGTTCGAACCGCACCCGCGCGTTCTTCTCGTGCTGGGCCAGCTCCTGGCGGTCCACGTGCTGCAACCAGTTCGCGCGCAGCAGCAGGGCCAGCACCAGCAGCCCGCAGAAGATGGCTATGTGCCGCAACGGCCTGTTCATTCCACTCCCCACCCGTGCGGGCGTCCGGCCCCCGCGAACGGACACGTCCGCGGACCGGGCCCGCGTGTGCGATTCCCGTGGACAAGGATGCCCTGCGGGGGGAACCGGTTGCACCGGCCCCCCGGCCGCGGGCCGCTCAGAGGTGGGCGGCGTACGCGTCGAGGGCCCGCAGCACGGCGGGTTCGTCGGCCGCGGGGAGCTGGAGCACGACCTCCTCGATGCCCAGGTCCGCGTAGTGGGCGAGCTTGCCGGGGGTCGGCGCGACCGCGTACGGCACGACCTGGAGGGCGTCCGGGTCGCGCCCCGCGTCCGCCCAGGCGGCCCGCAGCTTCGGCAGGGCCTCCGACAGGCCCCGGCCGCCGATGGGCAGCCAGCCGTCCGCGTACTCCGCGATGTGCGCGAACAGCTTCGGGCCCGCGCCGCCGCCGATCAGGGTGCGCGGGCCGGCGACCGGGCCGCGCGGCCGGCGGACCGGTTTGGGGTGGGCCTCGCTGGCCTCCACCGAGCAGGTCTCCCCCGCGTACGCCGTCGGCTCCGGCGCCCACAGGGCCCGCATCAGCGCCATCCGGTCCCGCACCAGGTCCCGGCGCGTGGACCACTCGACGCCGTGGTCGGCGGCCTCCTCGACGTTCCAGCCGTAGCCGACGCCGAGGGTGAAGCGGCCGCCGGAGAGGTGGTCCAGGGTGGCCGCCTGCTTGGCCAGGGCGATCGGGTCGTGCTGGGCGACCAGCGTGATGCCGGTGCCGAGGGCCAGCCGCTCGGTGACGGCGGCGGCCTGGCCGAGGGCGACGAAGGGGTCCAGCGTGCGGCCGTACGCGCGGGGCAGCGCGCCGCCCGCCGGGAACGGTGTGCGGCGGCTGACCGGGATGTGGGTGTGCTCGGGCAGGTACAGCCCGGCGAACCCCCTCCGCTCCAGCTCGCGGGCGAGCCTGACCGGTGTCACCGTCTCGTCGGTGAGGAAGATCGTGGTGGCGATCCGCATCGAGCACCCCTCCGTCGTCCGTCGCGCGTCCTGCGCCCGCGGGCCACGGTATGCCGTACGGCGGCGCGATCCGGGACCGCCGGGGCGGCGCGTCCCGTCCCGCGAGCCCGCCGGGCGGCGCGTCCCGCTACGCGAGCCCGACCGCCGCTCGGGACAGGAAGGCGAGGCGGGCCGTCTTCTCCGGCTTCTGGATCTCCGGGCCCAGCTCGAACCCGACCCGGACCATCCGGGCGAGCGCCTTGTCGTTGCGGGCGTCGGGCTCGACGACGATCCGCAGGTGGGCCGGGTCCCGGAAGACGTAGCCGATGAGCGCGGTGAGCAGGGCGTCCGTGTAGCCGCTCACCGCCGCGTCGGCGGGGGCGACCAGCAGGTGGACGCCGAAGTCGCCGGGGCGGACGTCGTAGCACTCGCCGACCGGGTCGGCGTCCGGCTCGTACGTCTGGAAGAGCGCGGCCGGCACGCCGTCGCGCAGCGCCAGGTAGGCGTGGTGCGTGGAGAGGGAGTCGAGGAACGCGTAGACCTCGCGCACCTGTTCACGGGTGTGGTCGCCCATGCCCCAGAAGCGGGCCCGCTCCTCGGTGACCCAGCCGTGCAGCAGGTCCAGGTCGGCGGCGGGGTCGACGGGGACCAGGCGCACCGTCCCGAAACCCTCGACCTTCTGCTCGTGGACGGCGGTGCGGAGGGCGGGTTCGGCGGCGGTCATGGCAGGGGTCTCCTCGGGACGGCGGTCGGTACGGGACTCGGCACGGGGGCCGGTGCTCGGGTCGGCGCGGCGCAGCAGGTTCCAGTCGGTGACGACCGGGGCGAGGCCGCCCCGCGCCCACAGGGGCGTCTGGTCGCGGTGGTGGGCGGTGCCGGGGACTCCGGACGCGCCGAACGGCACCGCCCACCGGCTGTCCTCGCGGCGCGCCAGGTCCCAGACGTACCGGGCGGCCGGGCCGCGGGCGAACAGGTCGGTGACGCCGGGCACGCTGGAGGTGGAGAGCACGCAGTCGTGGTCGCCCGCGAGCCCCGGCCACACCTCGGCGGGGGCCGCGTCGGGCAGCGCCTGCCAGGGGGAGAGCCGGTGCAGCTCGCCCCAGGGCGCGGGCTCGCCGCCCTCGGTCGCGGCGGCGACGGACTCGGCCGAGGCCGCGACCGCCGCGAGCCGGTCCCCGTACGGCAGGAACGGGCCGTCGAGCAGGCTCTCCAGAGCGAAGCCGATCCGGGGGACGGCGGCGAGCCAGGGACGGAAGAGGGGCGGGTACGCGGTCGAGCGCCACGGGTCGTCCGCCCCCGTCAGCGGGCGCAGCGCGGGGTGGTCGGCCAGCCGGTGGACGACGTCGGTGCGGAGCCGGGCGTACAGGGTCGCCTCGACGCTGTCCGCGTCCATGTGCCGGTCCCAGCGCAGCAGCCGGTCCCGGAGGCGTGCGGCGCCGGGCTCCAGGCCGGTGGCGCGGGCGAGCAGGGCGAGCAGCGGGCGGGACGAGGCGAGGCGGGTGTCGGTGTGGACGGCGGCCATCCCGGCGGGCGACCAGTCCGCGTCCGCGCCGAGCAGTGCGCGGATGCGGTCCGCCCGGTGCGCGGGCGCGAACTCGACGCCGAGCGGGGCGGCGAGGCCGCGCTCGTTGGCCATCACGGCGATGCCGTCGGACCCGCCGGCATCGGTCCGGGGCAGCGGGACCGTCTCGCCCTCGCGCCAGGCGTACGCGGGGTCGTCGGCCGGGACGACCCGCAGCCGGTTGGCGTACGGGCGCACCGGCACGTGCCCGGCCACCCGGTGCAGGGAGCCCCCGGCGGTGTCGGCGGCCAGCACCACGTTGACGGGCTCGACCCAGCGGTCGAGGGCGGCGTCGAGGTCGGCGACCGTACGGGCCCGGAGCAGCGCGGGCAGCGCGTCGAACCCCAGCTCGCCGGTGACGCGGGGCGGATAGCGGAGGCTGATGACGGGGGCGTCCGCGCCGGGGGCCGTGCCAGGGGCGGCGGGGGCGTCCGCATCCAGGACCTCGCCGGGGGCCGCGGGGACGTCCGCGTCGCAGGCCGCTGCGGGAGGGGCGGCGGCGGAGGCCGCTGCGGGAGGGGCCGGGGCGGGCGGGCCGCCGATGATCACCGGGCCCCGGTCCGTCTCGATCACCTCGACCGTCTCCGCTCCCGCCCCCGCGACCTCGATGGTCTCGGTGTGCGCGTGGACGGCGTACCAGCCCTGGGGCCCGTACGCCTCCACCCCGCCGTCCGGGGTGCGGCGCAGGCGCTCGCGGTAGAGGTCCTGGTAGTCGGCCATGGCGTTGGTGATCGCCCAGGCGACGCCGCCGGTGTGCCCGAAGTGGGCGATGCCGGGGACGCCCGGCACCGCGAGGCCGATGACGTCGTACTCGGGGCAGGCGAGCCGGACCTGCTGGTAGACGCCGGGATCCTCGATGAAGCGGTGCGGGTCGCCCGCGATGATCGGGGCGCCGGTGGCGGTGCGGGCCCCGGTGAGCAGCCAGCCGTTGCTGCCGGCGGCGCCGGGTCCGTCGGTCGCGAAGAGGGTCAGGTGGTCCTCGCCGAGCCGGCGGGCGACCTCTTCGCGCCAGAGTTTGGTCGGGAACCCCGCGAACAGGATGTGCGTGGAGAGCCAGACGCCGAGCGGGGTCCAGGGCTCCCAGCGGCCCGGAGCGAGCCCGGCGGCGGCGAACTCGGGGGCGCGGGCGGCGCCTTCGCCGAGTCCGGCGTTGACCCCGTCCACGTACGCGCCCACCCAGGCGGCGGTCTCGGGGGCGAGGCGGGCGAAGCAGCGGCGGGCGGTGTCCGCGAGCCGGGCGCGCCGGGCGAACCGGTCCCAGTCGACGGCCTCCGCACCGAGGTAGGAGGCGGTGGAGCCGAGCAGCCGGTGCCGCTCGGTCTCCAGTTGCCAGGCCCGGTCCAGGGCGGCGTCGTGCCCCTGGGCGCGGGCGAGCGCGAGGGGGTCGGCGGCCCGCAGGTGGGGTATCCCCCAGTCGTCGCGGAAGACCTCGTGCGGTCTCGCGCCGTGGACGTCAGCGGTCATTGCGTCAACCCTCCCCACTCCGAGTGCTTTTCGGCCACTCCCCAGGCGGCTGATTTTAGGTTAGCCTAACCTAAAGTAACGCTTTGGGCAGTGGGCCGGGGGCGGCGGGGCGAGTCAGGAGACACCGTGGGGCATGGCTGGGAAGGCGTCGTTCTCAAACTGCTGCGGGGCCGGGACTTCACCTTCACGGTGACCGGTTCGGAACAGGTCACCGACCGGTTCCTCCGGGTCCACCTGAGCGACGGCGGAATGCTCGCGGCGACCGGCGGCGCACACCCGACGATGTGGGTGCGGCTGTGGTTCGAGAACGCCGGCAAGCCGCACCAGCGCGGTTACACCCTGGTCGACCCGGATCCGGAGGCGGGCACGTTCAGCCTGGAGTTCGCCCTGCACGAGGGCGCCGCGTGCGACTGGGCGCGCGACGCGCGGCCCGGCGACACGATCGACGCCACGCTCCAGGGCACCGCCTTCGAGCTGCCCGACCCGGCGCCCGCGCGCCTCTTCGTGGTCGGTGACGCGGCCGCGCTGCCCGCGATCAACTCCCTGCTGGACGCGGTCCCCGAGGCGGCCGCGACGATCTGGTTCGAGACCGCGCACGAGGAGGACCGGGACCTGCCGTTCCGCCTCGGCGGGGACCACCGCGCCCTGCGCTTCGTGGAGCGCCGCGAGGCGGGCGCACACCTGGTCTCCGAGGTCAGGGCCGCGCTGCCCGGACTGCTGGGCGAGGACCGCTCGGACGCGTACGTCTGGGTCGCCTGCGACACGTCCACCACCCGGACCCTGGCGGCGTACCTCCGCAAGGAGCTGGGCCTGCCCAAGGACCGGGTCAACGCGCTCGGCTACTGGCGGCCGTAGCAGCGGGCCGGACACCGATGAGTTCCGCCGCCGGGGACGGTCATGACCTCGTGGAGCGCGTCGGGCGCTCCCGCCACGGCAGCGGAGCGAAGGAGAGCCCCATGACCGCCTCCACCACCGGTGACGCCAACGTCACCGGCCTCGGCGTCATCCTCGGCAGCACGGACCCGGACGGGCTCATCGCCTGGTACCGGGCCGCGCTGGAACCGCTGGGCGCCCGCTGGGAGCAGCACATGCTCCTCGTCGGCCCCGGCGCGATCATCGGCTTCGACCGGCGCGACGACGTCGCGCCCAAGGCCGCCGAACCGGGCCGCCACCTGGTCAACGTCACCGTCCGCGACATCCGCGCCGCCGAACGCCACCTCGACGCGCTCGGGGTGACCTGGGTCCGCCCGGTCGAGGACGCCGGCGACGGCTGGTTCTTCTCCACGGTCCTGGACCCGGTGGGCAACTACCTCCAGATCCTCCAGGTCCCCGGCACGCCGTGAGCGTGCGGGGCCGGGCCGCGTCCGCCGCGTCACCCGCGCTGAGCGGTCGGACCGGCCGGAGACGCATCAGCCTTCGACCTCAGCGGTCGTGTCGGGTTCCGTCCCGAGACTCCACCCGCGCGTACCGGCGGACGACCGGCTCCAGGTAGTCCACGCGCTGACCGGCCAGACCGGCCAACTCGTCGGGCGAGCGCACCAGCGCGATGTCGTCGAGCTCAGGCTCACGGCCCCGGCCGCGCTCCGCCTCCGCCGCGGCGGCGAAGCCCTCGCGCAGCGCTGAGACGGGGAGAGCGGGGGCGATGTAGGTCAGGCCGACGCTGCCGTGCCTCCCGCGTGAAACGGCCCACAGCCGCAATGCGCCGGGAAGCGAGGCGATGCCCATCTCCTCGATCAGCTCCCGCGCCGCTTGGCCGCCCAGTGCTGTTTGGTCCAGAGCCTCACCGATGCCGGGCGGCTCCACGGAGCCTCCCGGCAGTTGCCACCGGCCCGGAGTGGCTGTGGAGGGCGACATTCTCGCCACCAGGAGGCGACCGTCGTGCGTCGGCTGAACGACGTTGACGAACAGCGACGGCAACGCGGTGGCGCCGGGGACGCGGCGCAGGGCGTAGTGCCGGTAGGTCACCCGTGCCCAGGAAATGTTCAGACTGCGCGGTCCTGCCCATTCCATCCCCGCACAGGCCACCACCGGACCGTCGAAGAGGCTCAGGTTGGCCCGGACCGCGCTGTCCCACACACGGTCCCTGGCTGTTGCGTCCGCGGGTGACAGCGGTGGCGCTGCCACCTCCGCCAGGTGAAGCCGTTCGACATCGAAGAGATCGATGCTCGCAGAGGGCTGCGTCTCGGGCATCGTCCCATCGTAGAGCCGGTCAGTCGCGATCCTGCTGGGCCGCTGCCACCAGAGACGGGGGCCGCCTTGGGCCCACCGGAACGGCCCGCCTCAGCACAGCCGATCAGCAAGGCAGGCCGTCGTGCGGGGCATGACACCACCCACCTCCGACTGGTTCCTCTACCTCTGAGCCGAGAGAGGAGGAAACCAGTGCGGCGAGACGTGTCCTCTCCTGTTCCCTAAACATGTTGACCTCCCGGCATAGTTGACTCATGACGAAACTGCCGAGCGGGACGCAGAGGTCCATGCTCTGAATGCAGACGCCCACCATGAACGGCCCTCCCACTGCTCGGTACAGACGAACGCCGTAATACCCCTCTGGCAGTCACGGTCGTTGTTGAAACGGCAGCCGGCGCAGGTTTCGGGAAGCCGCACCGGTCGGATGCTTTGGGCGTACAACTCCCGCCCGCCGGGAAGTCGGTACCGGGTGCGCTCGTCGGACGTGCCCGCAGTGATGACGCGCTGCTCAGGGACGGCCCTCAGATGCCGCACCACCTCCTGCATGGCGACGCGCGACCGGCAGTGACGGGCGTGCCTTCGTTGTGGCAGAAAGTGCAGGCGAGACCGCACGCATCGAGGACCTTGACTCTCAAGGTGGTGTCCTCCACCACGGCCACGGGGACGGTCAGGTCGTATCGCTTCGCCGCATCACCTCCACGACGGACCGGCTCGACGCCGATCGCTTGCTGCGTTGACCCGTCACCGCTCGGAGAACCGCAGGTCCGAGATGCCGTCCAGGTCGATTCCGTACCGGGCGAACACCTTCGTCGTGTTCTCGCTCGTCAGCTCCGCCGGATCGATGGAGAGCTGTGCGACAGCCGTGCGAACGTCCTGTGCCGTGTCTCCCTCGATCTCCAGACAGGAAGGGATGAGTGGCCATGAGTCGATCTCCAACCGCACCCGGCCCAGGACCCAGGAGTCCCGGTGGTTCTCCTGGTACGAGCGAGGCTGGATACCCATGCGGTCCAGCAGCGCGTGCGCGATCTCGAAATCACCGACCTCGGTCTCGGTCTCGCTGGTCCCGTCAATCGCATCCGAGACGATCTCTTTCACACACAGGGTGACCTTGATCCCATCGTTCCGCAGCCGCACCCAGCGCCCTCGCGCCGCAGGCACGGTGTCGTAGACGTACCGGCGCATCAATCGATCGCCTCGGTACTCACCGCCGACCGCGGCGATCCGCTGCGCCATGGTGGCGGGGGTGATGTTCAGATGCTTCGCTTCGTACTCGACGACCGACATGCCTCTCCCATTGAATCGAAACAGCGCGCACCGCACGAGCCGCCCCGACCTCGTCGTATTCCTTCGACGCTAGACGCTCAAGGAGCGAACCGACCGACGCATTGCACGGAATTGCACCCGACTTCACCGGTCGCACCGCAGCGTCGACGGCCCCCCTTGACCCTGCACGGGCCGACCAGCGACGCTCAGTCACACCAAGCCGATCACTCCTCACTGGAGCACACCATGGCGTTACGGTTCCTGGGCATCTGGCCCAACACTCCCGACGACGGGTCACCCACGATCTGGCTGGACGAGGCCACCGGCGACCTGATCATCCAGTCCTGGAAGGCCGACCCGGAGACAGTCCTGGCGGCGCAAGAGGTCGGGTCGGTTCCCGGGCACTCCACCGACGTACCGGAACACGAGACCGTGATTCGGCTGCCGGCCAACATGCTCCAGTTCATTCCCCGCCCTGCCGGCTCCCTGCCCTCCTCACCGCACCACTCCGGGAACGGGGGAACGGCCCTGGACGCGGTGGGACCCGGCGGGGGCCATCAGTGGTGACAGCGGTACGCGCGGCGCTGGCAAAGGCACGGTTCTCGGCCAAACACCTGGAGATGCGGGACAGTTACATGCGTGACGACCCCGGCTTCATCCGCTGGCAACAGGGACACCGCGACAATCCCGCCGACCGGGCGTCCTGGTGGCGCCCCTGGCTCGACGTGGTGGCCGAGGCCACCGCACGCGGCGTCGTCATGCGCCGCCTGCGCGTCGTGTCCGAACCCCTCGGTGACTACACGCGGTACGAGTACGACGGAACGTTCACCAACGTCGCGGCCGGCGAGGACGTGCGGTGGCTGCCCCGATCCGCCGCACGCGACCTTCTGCTCCCGGCCCTGGACGGGTGGGTCATGGACGACCAGTCGCTGATTCTGCACCACTTCAGCGGAGAGGGGCAGTGGACGGGCCCCGGAATGGAGGTCTGCGACGACGTGCGAGCGGCCGGGCAGTACGCGCACGCCTTCGACGCCGCGTGGCAACGCGCCGTCCCGCATGAGGAATACCGACCCGCCTGAGCACCCATGCCCCAGTCCCCTTACTCCCACGCCCGACAAGCTCGGCAAGGACTCGCCCATCGCCTTGCCGAGCTGAGGCGTGAGGCGGGACTGACCGGACGCGAACTCGCACGACTCTGCGGCTGGCACCCATCGAAGTCCTCGCGCATCGAGAACGCCCGTACCGCGCCTTCGGCCGACGACGTCAGAGCCTGGTGCGGCGCGTGCGGAGCCGAGGAAAGGGCGAGGGACCTGATCGCCTCGCTCAGGGCGGCGGAAGGCATGTGGATCGAGTGGCGGCGTATGGAGCGCTCCGGACTGCGCCAGGCCCAGGAGAACCGCCTTCCGCTGTACGAGCGGACACGGCGCTTCCGTGCGTACTCTTCCTGGCTCATCCCCGGACTGCTCCAGACACGCTCCTACACCACAGCGGTCCTGCGAGCCGTACAACGCCGGCGCGGCCTGGCCGACGACGTCGCCGGCGCCGTGGAGGCGCGCATGGCTCGTCAGCGCGTCCTGCAGAGGGGCGACCGCCGCTTCGCCTTCCTGGTGGAGGAGTCAGTCCTGCGCGTGGGCGTGGGCGGGACGCGGGTCATGTCCGAGCAACTGGCGGCTCTGATCGCCGCCTGCTCACTGCCGAACGTGAGCTTAGGCATCGTCCCGTCCGTTCCGGACCGCGAACGCTGGCCAGTGGAGGGCTTCTGGATCTACGACTCCGCACAGGTCAATGTCGAGCTGGTCTCCGGCTACCTGACCATCACGGCCCCCAGCGAGGTCACTTCCTATGACGCGACGTTCTCCGAACTCGCGGAATGCGCCGTACACGGAGCGGCCGCGCGCAGATTGATCACAGCCGCGATGGACGGACTGGGCTGAGCCCACTGCCACCCGGCGGCCGGTACGCACGTGTCACGCACCGGCCGAAAGCGCGACCGTCTCAGACCGCACCGTCGCGCACGGCCGCGACGAACGCCTGCCACTGCTCGGGGGCGAAGGTGTGCGCACCGAGGGAGCGGTCCTTGGTGTCGCGGACCGCGTGGCGGCCAGAGGAGAGGACCGCGTGCTCGACGCAGCCGTTGTTCGACCCGCTGTACGTGCTCTTATGCCAACGCGCACGGGCAAACTCGGTCTCCGGACCGCAGGGACCCGATTCCACGATCATGATCTGGTTTCCTCGATGAGGTCGCGAATGTACTGCCGGGAGGCGGTGGGCGACAAGGCTGCAGCGGTCAGCTCGTCCCAAGCCTTGGCGTATGCCTGCACTTCAGGCCGCTGCTCCAGCAACGTACCACCGGTGATGTGCTCCAACCACACCACTTCCACCGGCGGATCAGCCTGCAACCCGAAGACGGTGAAGGGTGCGTACTGCTCCATCGGTAGAGCTGAATTCAACGGCAGCACCTGAACGGTGACATTCGGTAGGGAGCCAGCCTCCAGCAAGTGCTCCAACTGCCCGATGACGAGGTCCATTCCGCCCCCGATGCGATGCAGAGCTGGAGCGTCGATCACGGCGCGGAGCCGAAAGCCGAGCCTGTCATCCAAGAGTTCCTTGCGCTTCATGCGGGTCTCGACGAGGGACCCCACCAGGTGTGCCGGTGAGGCCACCTCGTACAGGTGCTCCATATACGCCCTGGTCTGCAACAACCCCGGAATGACCATCGGCTCGAACGTGCGGACTGCCTGCGAGTCCGCCTCCAGCATCAGGTAGTCCTTCAACACGTCGTGGAGAAACGGCCCCTGCCCGCTCCACCAGTCGACCTTGTGGATCTCCTTCGCCAACCGCTTCAGGTTGGCCCGCTGCCGCTCGTCCTCCACCCCGTAGAGATTGAGCAGCGTCGTCAGGTCGAGCGGGCGGATGCCCCGCTTGCCGTTCTCGATCTGGCTGATCTTCGGTTGACCGCACTCCAGAGCCTCAGCCGCGTCCTGAACCTTGAGACCGGCATCCAGTCGCAGTTGACGCAACTCCCCGCCAAGTCGGCGGCTTCGCATCGTGGGCATGTCGCTCTGTGGCATGGCGACATGATGGCGTCCTCCTCCGATCAGGCACAACCAACTTCCGTAATGTGCACCCTCCCGAATGAAGACCTGAAGGAATAGTTGCCTAGGAGATGCTTCACGCGGCACTATCCATCTCGTGACCGACGGCACCTGATGCATCACGTTCTGTGGATCATTCGCACCGTCGCTGGATTCGCCTGGAGGAACCATGGCCCTCACCCCCACCACCGACCCCGGCCCGCCCGACTACCGGCAG
Organism: Streptomyces sp. NPDC041970; assembly: GCF_055588985.1. Taxonomy (NCBI): domain Bacteria; kingdom Bacillati; phylum Actinomycetota; class Actinomycetes; order Kitasatosporales; family Streptomycetaceae; genus Streptomyces; species Streptomyces sp. NPDC041970. The sequence continues at coordinate 11,702 of NZ_JBVJCD010000035.1, read as the reverse complement.
GAGCTCGTCGCCCGCCCCGAGACGTTGGCGATCATGCGGCGCATCGTCGGCGCGCACCTGGACCTCTGGGGTCTGCGGGAGCTGAGCGAGGCCGCCGTGCTCTGCGCCCATGAGCTGTTGGCCAACGCCATGCGGCACACCGGTTCGCCGCTCTGCACCCTCACGCTGCGGCGCAGGCCGGACGGGGTGCGGGTGACCGTCAGCGACTCCGACACCGCGCCGCCCGAGCGCCGGGCCCCCGAGTGGGGCGACGAGAGCGGGCGCGGTGTCCTGCTGATCGCCGCGCTCGCGGCGCAGTGCGGAACCGTCGTGCGGCGGGACGGCAAGGACGTCTGGGCCGAGATCCGCGCCACTCCCCCGTCGTACGCGGCCCACGCGGCGTGAACACCGCCTTCACAGCCGCCTATTGGTGCCACGCCGACGTCGACCGCGCGCCGGCCGTGCTTCCCCCGGACGACCTCGTCACCGCCGCGCCCGGTCAGGCCGTGGCGTGGATGCGTGAATCTGTGCGATGGCTGACGCCGCGGCTCGACCGTGACGCCTTCCACCTCGCGTGGTCGTGGCTCGGCGACCACCGGGGCGTCGAGGCGGCCGTGCAGGGGCTGCGCCGGGGGCGGGCGTACGCCTACGAACTGACCACGCCCCTGGGGGTCTGGCGCTGGACCGCGCACCCGGTCGCCGTCCTCCCGCTGTGCGCCCACCCCGCCGTTCCGCACGGCGCGCCGACCGCTCCCAGGAGTCACGGATGAACGACACCAGCGCGCCGCCCACCGCCTCCGCTTGTGCCGCCGAGCTGCGGGCCGCTCTCCGCGAGGCGGGAATGAGCGCGGGAGCCGCTGCGGACGAGGGGTCCGGCCGCGTACGGATCGGGACCCTGGACCCCGCCGACGCACGGCAGTTGGCCCGGCTGGTCCGCGCCGGGACCAAGCGCACCCGCAAGGTCGCCCGTGCGCTGCGGGAGGTCTGCGAGGCGTACCGCGTCGAGCTGCCGGGGCTGCGGGTCCGCCAGGGACGCATCGCGCTCGGGGCCGTCCAGGTGGACGACGCGGTGCGGCTGGCCCGTCTGCTGGGGGCGGTGTGCCCCAGCGACGGGGCGCCGCGCGCCGACGCCGTACGGGCGCTGCTGGAACGCGCCTTCACCGAGGCCACCGGGGGCGGCGTGCTGTCCGTCGCCGTACGGGACGACGTTCCCGCAGTCCTGGAGTTGGGTGCGGTCGACGCGCGGTCGGCCCGTCGGTTGATCGCCGCGCTGCGGTTCTGAACGCCCCGGTCCCATGGGCGCGGGTGGCCGGGAGCCGCCGTCGGAGCGCGCCCGCCGAGCACCCCCGACGCACGGGACCGGCCCCCGCCGCACGGGGCCGGCCCCCGCGCAGGGGGCCGGTCCAGGGCTCAGGCAGCCGGGGCGGCCGACGTCAGAGCGCGTCCGCGCTGGTCAGCGCGTCGGTGATCAGGCGGGTGGCGAAGTCCGGGTCCTCGGTGACGCGGTTGATGTGCTCGGCGAGGAGGAACGCCGTGGCCTCCAGCGGGGTCAGCTCGGCCTCGGTCCAGTCCCCGTACTGCTTGCGCCACAGGGTGGGGCTCAGCCCGATGCCCGCCGCGACCACCATGCCCACCATGGTGGGGATGGCCTCGGGGCGGATGCTCCTGGGCATCTGGCGCATCGTGGCGACCATGGTGGGCACCACGTACTCGATGACGTCCTTGTCGTGGTCCTCGTGCGCCTGCCGCAGCCAGGTCATGAACATGTAGATGAGCGTGCACGCGCCGTCCAGCAGCTCGTCGGCCCCCTTGGGCGTGATGGACGCGGCCAACTGGTCTATCAGCGCCTGCTGTTCGGGGTCGGTCTCGGTCTTCCCGTCATGGACGCTCTTGAGCCGGGAGTCGATCACCATCAGCGCTGCGCCCACGTCACCGGCGGGGGCGTTCTGGGGGCCGTAGGGCGATAACACAGGGGTCCTCCTCTGGTGGCTGCGAGGGGCAGCACGGCGTCTGCCTACAGTAGACCCGCCGATCCGAGGGGTCCGGTATCACCCGGAAGGGTCCACCGCCGCCCGGCGCGGATGCCGGGGCCCTCCCCCGTACGGTCGCTGCCCGGAGGGGGTGCGGCCGGGCGGCCTCCGCACGGCTCGCGGCCTGCCGCACGACCCCGCCGGCCCCGACGACGGGTCGCGGGCGCCGCCACCGGCCCGCCGCGGGGAGCGCGGACGGCGAGCGACGGCGGCGCCCGGCCGGGTGCGGTCAGGGAGCGAGCAGGACCGTCTTGCCGGACAGCCGCCCCGCCCCCGCGTCCGCGTGCACGGCGGCCAGCTCGGCCACCGGGCGGTGGGCGGCGACGTGGACCCGGAGCGTGCCGGCGTCCACCTTGGCGACCAGTTCGGCCAGTTGGGCTCCGTCGGAGCGGACCCACAGGCTCGCGCTGCGCACCCCCCGCGCGGGGTCGTCGGGGATCGGTCCGGCCGTGCTGACGGCGACCCCGCCGTCGGCGACGTAGCCCGTCAGCCGCGCCAGGTCCTCCGGGGAGAGGCGTACGTGGTTCACCACGACCTGGAACGGACCGCCCGCGGCGGTCGGGCCCGCGGCGATGTCGAGGGGGTCGACGACCCGGTCCGCGCCGTAGCCCCGGAGGCGCTCGGCGTGCCGCGGCGCGTCCACCGCGGTCACGTGCGCGCCCGCGTCGACGGCGAGCTGCACCACGAGGCTGCCGACCGCGCCCCCCGCCCCGTTGACCAGGACGGTCCGGCCGGGCTTCAGCTCGGCCAGCTCGAACACCGTCTGCCAGGCCGCCAGGCCGGTCAGCGGCAGCGCCGCGGCGTCGACCAGCTCGGCCGTCCGGGGCGCCGGGGCCAGGGAGGCGGCCGGGGCGAGCGCGTACTCGGCGGCGCCGCCGGCGGAGTCGAGGGGCAGCATCGCCACGACCCGGTCACCGACCTCCACACCTGCCACGCCCGCGCCGAGTTCCGCGACGGTGCCCGCCAGATCGATCCCCGGCACGTACGGGAGAGCGATCGGGATCATCCCGGCCAGGGCGCCGGCGCGGATGTGGTCGTCGACCGGGTTGAACGACGTGGCCGCCACCCGCACCAGCACCTGACCGGTGCCGGGGACCGGGCGGTCCACGTCCTCGTAACGCAGGACCTCGCTGCTGCCGAACGCGTGGAAACGCATGGCCTTCATGGCACTTACCTCCGGGGTGGGGTGATGCGGGGTGCGGTGGCGCCGTCGCCGGCGCCCGAGGCGAACAGGTGGGAAGGCGGAACGCGGCGGGGCGCTCAGTCGAGGCGCACCGAGCGGGTGGAGTTGCCCATCACCATCCGGTCGACGGCGCTCACGGCGCTGCCGGGGTCGTCGGCGGCGCCCACGGCGAGCAGCAGGGGGACGAAGTGGTCGGCCGTGGGATGGGCGACCTCGACGCCGGGCGCCTTGGCCCGGTAGTCGACGAGGGCGTCGGCGTCGCCCCGCGCGAGGGCGTCGGCGGCCCATGCGTCGAAGGCCGCGGTCTCGGCCGCGAGTTCCGGCCGGCGGAAGACGGCGAAGCTGTGGGTCATGAAGCCCGAGGCGAGGACGAGGACGCCTTCGTCGCGCAGGGGCCGCAGCCGCGCCCCGAGTTCGAGCAGGGCTCGGGGGTCGAGGCTGGGCATCGACATCTGCACGACCGGGACGTCGGCCGCGGGATACATGGCCATGAGCGGGATGAAGGCCCCGTGGTCGAGACCGCGGTCGGCGAACTCGTGCACGGGCGTTCGGCCCAGCAGGCCGGTGAGCCGCCGCGCCAGGTCGGTGGCGTCCGGCGTCGCGTAGGGAAGGGTCTTGTAGCGGGGGTGGAAGCCGCTGAAGTCGTAGAAGAGCGGGGTGCCGGCCGCGGCTCCGGAGATCGCGGCCGGGGCCCGCTCCCAGTGGGCCGAGACGACGACGACGGCTCGGGGTTTGGGCATCGAGCCGGCCCAGGCGAAGAGGTCGCCGAGCCACTGCGGATCGTCGAGGGTGAACGGGGCCCCGTGGCTGACGAAGAGACTGGGCAGGGGGCCGTCGGAGGGGGTCCACACCCGCTGCTCACGCGCCTGCGGCAGGACTCGGGCGAGGAGGTCGTCGTACGCCGCGGCCGGGGGGCGCGTCGGGTGGGAGGAGGTCAGGCCGTCCGGGGGAGGGGGGCTGCTCGTGGTGGTCGTCGGAATCAGCTCCTTCAGTTGCCTAGACAAGCATTCTCACTTGCTCAGGCAAGTATTTTTACTTGCCCAGGCAAGTGAAAAGGTAGCCCACCGAGGGTTGCCCAGGCAAGTGATGTGCGGGGCCCGGACCCGTAGGATGCGGTGCATGGAAACTCAGTCGCCCTGGCTCGACGAGGGCCAGCAGGACCTGTGGCAGGCGCTCCTCACGGTCGTCGTCGCCCTCCCCGCGGCGTTGGACCGCCAGTTGCAGCGGGACGCGGGCATCTCCAACTTCGAGTACGGGGTCCTGGCCCGCCTGTCCGCGGCCGAGGAGTCCACGATGCGGCTCAGCGACCTGGCTCGGGTCTGCGACAGCACCCAGCCCCGGCTGTCGAAGGTGATGGACCGCTTCGAGGCGCGCGACTGGGTCGCCCGCCGGCCCGACCCCGGCGACGGCCGCTACACCCTCGCCGCCCTGACCGACGCCGGGCGGCAGAAGCTCGTCGAGAGCGCACCGGAACACGTCGCGCAGGTGAAGCGGCTCGTGTTCGACCCGCTCAGCGCCGCCCAGCGCCGCCACCTGGAGACCGCGCTCACCCGCATCGCCGCCACCGTGCGCCGGGAGCTCGAAGGGAGCTGAGCCCCGCCACCGGGCCGGGCGTCCGCCGCGCGAGGCCGCTCCGCCCTCGCGGCGGGACGACGCTCTCGGCCGCCGCCCGCAGCCCCGCCACCGAGGCGGCTCCGCCCGCGCGGCGCGACGGTCACGAGCGCACGCCGCCGACGCGTCCGAGCCGGCGAAGGAGGCGCGGACCCCGGCGGCCGCGGACCCCGGCGGCCGCAGGCCGGACGACGGCCGAGCGCCGGGCGGCCCCGGCGCCCGCGGCCCCCGGCCCCCCTTCCGCCGAGCTCCGCCGCCCGCCGCCCGCCCCGCGACCGGGTACGCGGCACCCCACGGGACGCGCCGCACGCACCCGGCCGCAGCGGCACGGGACCGGGGCTCAGGGCGCGGGCGGTCTCACTTGCGGTACAGGTCCTCGATCTCCTGCGCGAAGTCCCGTGCTATCGCGGCCCGTTTGAGCTTCAGCGACGGCGTCAGATGGCCGTTCTCCTCCGTGAAGTCCACCGGCAGGACGGAGAACTTCCGGATCGACTCGGCACGCGAGACCAGGCGGTTGGCCTCGTCCACCGCCTTCTGGAGCGAGGCGCGCAACTCCTCGTCGTGGACCAGGTCCCGCAGCGGCACGTCCTGCTTCTTCACCATCTGCCGCCAGTGCTGGATGCCGTCCGGCTCCAGGGTGATCAGCGCCGTGACGTACGAGCGGTTGTCGCCGACGACCATGCACTGGCTGACCAGCGGGTGGGCGCGCAGCCAGTCCTCCAGTGGGGCCGGGGTGACGTTCTTGCCGCCCGAGGTGATGATGATGTCCTTCTTGCGGCCCGTGATCGTCAGGTAGCCGTCCTCGTCCAGCGCGCCCAGGTCGCCGGTGGGGAACCAGCCGCCCTCCAGCAGCGCCGGGGCCACCTCGGCGCGCCCGGCGTCCCAGTAGCCCCCGAACACCTGGCCGCCCCGCAGCAGCACCTCCCCGTCGTCGGCTATCCGCACCGACGTCCCCGGCAGCGGCCACCCCACCGTGCCCAGGCGGGGCCTGAGCGGCGGGGTGACCGTGTGGGCGGCCGTGGTCTCGGTGAGGCCGTAGCCCTCGAAGACGCTGATGCCCGCGCCCTCGTAGAAGGCGGCGAGCCGCCCGCCCAGCGGGGAGCCGCCGCAGATGACGTACCGCACCTTGCCGCCCAGGGCCGCCCGGATACGGCGGTAGACCAGCGGGTCGTACAGGGCGCGGGCGGCGCGCAGCCCGAGGCCGGGGCCGGGGCCCGTGCCGTGTTCGGCGGCCTCGACCGCCTTGCCGTACCGCTGGGCGATGCGGGCCGCCCGGTCGAAGGAGGACGCCCGGCCCATCTTCTCCGCCGTCGCCCGGCCGGTGTTGAAGACCTTCTCCAGGACGTACGGGATGGCCAGCAGGAACGTCGGCCGGAAGCCCGCCAGGTCCGCCAGCAGGTCCTCCGTCCGGATCGACGGCGCGTGGCCGAGGCGGACCCGCGCCCGCATACAGCCGATCGCGACCATCCGCCCGAAGACGTGGGACAGCGGCAGGAAGAGGAGGGTCGACGCGGGTTCCTTGGAGACCGACTTGAAGACCGGGTGCAGGAGTTCTATGGCGTTGTCGACCTCGGCGAAGAAGTTGCCGTGGGTCAGCACGCACCCCTTGGGGCGGCCCGTGGTGCCCGAGGTGTAGACGAGGGTGGCGGGGCTGCCGGGCGCCAGGGCGGTCCGGCGGGCGTGGACCGCCGCGTCGGGGACGTCCGCGCCGACGGACTTCAGGTAGCCGACCGCCCCCGTGTCGAACTGCCACAGGTGCGCCAGGCCGCCGATCTGCTTGCGCTCCTGGCTGATCAGCCGGCCCTGCTCCTTGGTCTCGACCACGCACGCCCTGGCTCCGGAGTCCTGGAGGATCCAGCGGGCCTGGAAGGCGGAGGACGTCGGGTACAGGGGGACGGTCACCAGGCCGGCCGCCCAGGAGGCGAAGTCGAGGAGGGTCCACTCGTACGACGTCCGGGCCATGATCGCGATCCGGTCGCCCGCCTCCAACCCCTCCGCCAGCAGCCCCTTGGCCACCGCCAGCACCTCCTGCGCGAACGCGGCGGCGCTCACGTCGTGCCACGCGCCGTCGGCGTCCTTGCGGCTGAGCACCGCGTCCGCCGGGGCCTCGCGCGCGTTGTCGAAGGGGATGTCGGCGAGCGAGCCGCCGTGGACGGCCGGCGCGAACGCCGGTACGGAGACCTCCCGGACGCGTCCGTCGGGGCCCCTCCTCTTCGTCGGTTCCACCAGGGCGGGCACGGCCGGCCGCGCGCCGGGCGCGGTCGGGGACGGGGGTACGGATGCGGAAGGGGGCGTGGACACGTGCGGCTCCTCAACGGGGGGTCGGGCGGGTCGGTGCGCCGGGTCGTCCGTCCGGCAGGCGGTGCGGGCGGTGCGGTGGGGCGGGTGGTCCGGTCGGCGGGCGGCCGACCGGACCGGCGGGCCCTACGGGCGTTCGAGGATCGCCGTGACCCCCTGGCCGCCCGCCGCGCAGATCGAGATCAGCCCCCGGCCGGGGGCGTCCCGCTCCGCGAGGAGCTTGGCCAGCGTGGCGACGATGCGGGCGCCCGTCGCCGCGAAGGGGTGGCCGGTGGCCAGGGAGGACCCGGCCACGTTCAACCGGGCCCGGTCCACCGGGGCCAGACCCTGCTGCTCCCAGGCGGCGAGGGTGGCCAGCACCTGGGAGGCGAACGCCTCGTGCACCTCGACCAGGTCGAAGTCGTCCATCGTCAGCCCGGCCCGCTCCAGCAGGCGCGGCACGGCGTACGCCGGGGCCATGAGGAGGCCGTCGTCGCCGTCGACGTAGTCCACCGCGGCGCTCTCGTAGAGGGTGAGGTAGGCCAGGGGCCGGTGGCCTCGGGCCTGCGCCCACTCCTCGCTCGCCAGCAGGACCGTGGCCGCGCCGTCCGTCAGCGGCGTCGAATTGCCCGCCGTCATCGTGGCGTCGGGCTGACCGGTTCCGAACACCGGTCGCAGCGTGGCGAGTTTCGCCGCGGTCGAGCCCGGCCGGAGGTTCTGGTCGCGCTCCAGGCCCCGGTAGGGGACCACCAGGTCGTCCAGGAAGCCGCGTTCGTACGCGGCCGCCAGGCGCTGGTGGCTCGTGGCCGCCAGCAGGTCCTGGTCCTCCCGGCTCACCTTCCAGCGGCGCGCGGTGATCGCCGCGTGCTCGCCCATCGACAGCCCGGTGCGCGGTTCGGCGTTGCGCGGGATGTCCGGGACGAGGTGGCGGGGGCGTACGGCGGACAGGGCGGCGAGGCGGCCGCCCAGGGTCTTCGCCCGGCGCGCGGCGAGCAGCACGCGGCGCAGCTCGTCGTTGACGCCGAGCGGGGCGTCGCTCGTGGTGTCGGAACCGCCCGCGATCGCCGAGTCCACCGACCCGAGCGCGATCGTGTTCGCGGCGGCGATCACCGCCTGGAGGCCGGTTCCGCACGCCTGTTGGATGTCGTACGCCGGGGTGCGCGGGTCGAGCGCGGAGCCCAGCAGCGTCTCCCGGGCGAGGTTGAAGTCCCGGCTGTGCTTGAGCACCGCGCCCGCGACGAACACCCCGACGCGGTCCCCGGCCAGCCCGTACCGCTCCACCAGGCCACCGAGGGCCGCGGACAGCAGGTCCTGGTTGGAGGCGGTCGCGTACGGGCCGTCGGAGCGGGCGAACGGGGTGCGGCTGCCGCCGATGACGGCGACGCGGCGCGGCCGCGGAAGCGTGAGGGAGACCGGGCGGGGGGCGGGTTTCGGCGTCGGCGTCGTCATGGCGATCGTCTCGTCCCGGTCGGTCCGGTGTCGTTCATCTCGACCAGCTCCTGACTCTTGAGTAACCTTACTCAACGGTAAATCTACGACCGAGCAGGGAGTCAGGACAATGGCCGATCGCTATCTGCACTTCACCGGCACAGCCCCCGGCCGCTTCCTCACCCGCAGGCTCGGCCTGCCCCAACCCGCCCCGCTGCGCCGCTGGAGCCGCGAGACGCCGGACCTGGACGGGCCGCTGCTGCACCTGACCGCCGGGGCCTCGCCGCTGGCCGGCGCGCTGGCGAAGGCGCTGGCCGGCATCGGACCGGTCCTCGACGCGGACGCCGCCGGGTCCGCCCGGCCCGCCGGGATCGTGCTCGACGCCACCGCCGTCGCCTCCGTCGCCGACCTGGCCGGGGTGCACTCCGCCCTCCACCCCGTCGTGCGGTCGCTCGCTCCGGGCGGCCGGATCGTGGTGCTCGGCACGCCGCCGTCCCCCGACGACCACCACCGGGCCGCCGCCCAGCAGGCGTTGGAGGGGTTCGTCCGCTCCCTGGCGAAGGAGGTCGGGCGCGGCTCCACCGCCCAGCTCGTGCGGCTGCCCGCCGACCGCCTCGCCGCCGACGCGCCCGAAGGCCCGGTGACCGCCGAGACCCTGGCCGCCGCCGCCGACTCCACCCTGCGCTTCCTGCTCTCCCCCCGGTCCGCGTACGTCAGCGGCCAGGTGATCGACGTGACCGCCGACGCCCCCGACCCCGCCGCCGACCCGGCCGCCCCGCTCGCCGGCCGCACCGCCCTGGTCACCGGAGCGGCGCGGGGCATCGGCGCGTCCGTCGCCTCGGTGCTGGCCCGCGACGGGGCCCGACTGGTCCTGCTGGACGTCCCGCGGGCCCAGGACGACCTGGTGCGCACCGCCGACCGGCTCGGGGCCACCGCGCTGCCGCTGGACATCACCGCACCCGACGCCACGGACCGCATCGCCGCCGCCGTACCGGACGGGCTCGACGTCCTCGTCCACAACGCGGGCATCACCCGCGACCGCCGCCTGGCCAACATGCCGGCCGACCGGTGGGCGCAGGTCGTCGAGGTCAACCTCGGCAGCGTGCTGCGCACCACCGACGAACTCCTCGCCGCGGGCGTCCTCAACCGGGGCGGGCGGATCGTCGCCACCGCCTCCATCGCGGGCATCGCCGGCAACAACGGCCAGACGAACTACGCGGCGAGCAAGGCCGGCGTCATCGGCCTCGTCCGCTCGCTCGGCCCGCGCACCGCCGCCGAGCACGGCATCACGGTCAACGCGGTCGCGCCCGGCTTCATCGAGACCAGGATGACGGCGGCCGTGCCGTTCGCGATCCGCGAGGCGGGCCGCCGGATGAACTCCCTCTCCCAGGGCGGCCTCCCGGTCGACGTGGCCGAGGCCGTCGCCTGGTTCGCCCAGCCCGCCTCCCGCGCCGTCAACGGCCAGGTGCTGCGGGTCTGCGGCCAGAGCCTGCTCGGAGCGTGAGGCCGATGACCACGCCCGCCGCCTCCCTCCTCCGGGGAGCCGTCACCTCCCCGTTCAAACGCGCCGGGCGGCCGGGGGCGACGCTGCCCGCCGACCGCCTCACCCGCCCCGCCGCTCCCCCGGCCCCCGGCCCGCTCGCCGCCTACCGCGCGATCTGCGGCTACGACGGGTCCGGGCCGCTGCCGCTCACGTACCCGCACGTCCTGGGCTTCCCGCTCGCCCTGCGGCTGATGACCGCGCGGTCCTTCCCGCTGCCCGTCGTCGGGCTGGTCCACACCTGGATCGAGATCACCGCGCACCGGCCCGCACACCCCGGCGACGCCCTCGAACTGACCGTGTACGCCGTCGAGTTGACGCCCCACCGGCGGGGCACCGAGGTCACCGTGGCGACCGAGGCGCGGGCGACCGGTGAGCTGGTGTGGGAGTCGCGCAGCGGCTACCTGTCCCGCCACGCGACGGGACACCGCGCGCCGGAGGACCCCGCGGCGCCGGACCGTGCCGGCCACGCCGCCGACCTCCCCGCCGTCGCCGACTGGAGGCTGCCCGGCGACCTCGGGCGGCGGTACGGGGCCGTCTCCGGCGACCGCAACCCGATCCACCTGTACCCGCTGACCGCCCGCCTGTTCGGCTTCCCCCGGCCCATCGCACACGGGATGTGGACGGTGGCCCGCTGCCTCGCCGAGGTCGGGGACCCGGCCGGCGTCCGTTCCGTACGGGCCGCGTTCCGGGCGCCGGTCCTGCTGCCCGCGGCCGTGACGTACGCGGCGAACCCCGCCGGGGACGCCTTCGCCCTGCGGGGGGCCGGGGCGGGCGGCCGGGTCCACCTCACGGGGGAGCTGGCCCGGAGCTGAGAGCGGTCAGGAGGCCGGGGGCTGCCAGGGGCGGGCGTGCATCAGGTTCTCCAGGCCCGCCCAGGCGAAGTTCATCATCGTCGCCGCGGCCTCCTTGGCGGAGACGCCGGGGGTGTCGTTGGCCCAGCCCGCCAACGACTCGGCCGCCCCCACCAGGGCCTGCGCGAGTCCGGCCACGTCCCGGTCCGCGAGGGCCGGGTCGTGGTGGGCCTCGCGGGCGGCGGCCCCGATCAGACCCGTCACGAACGCAACGATCTCGCCCCGCATCCCCGCGACCTCGCTGACGAACGGCTCCCCGTGCGACCGCGCCTGGCGGTGCAGCACCGCCCAGCCGTCCGGGTTCTCGGCGGTGTGCGTGAAGAACGCCCGCAGCCCCGCCCAGAGCCGGCCGTCGGCGGGCAGCTCCGGGTCCACCCCTGCCCGCACCGCCTCGACCAGCGCCTTCGCCTCACGCCGGATGCAGGCGGAGAACAGCTCCTCCTTCGAGTTCAGGTAGAGGTAGACCAGCGGCTTGGAGACGCCCGCCAGCTCGGCGATCTCGTCCATCGAGGCGGCCCGGTAGCCGCGCTGCCCGAACGTGCGCACCGCGGCGTCCATCATCTGCCGCTCGCGCACGGCACGCGGCAACCGTTTGCTCTTCACAGCACCCACGTCCGACTTCCTCCCCGCCCCCGCCATCTGCTCCCCCGGCAAGGGTACGGCGCGCACCCGCCCCGCGTCGTACGCCGCGAACGCCCCGTCCACGGGCCGGGGGGGGGGGGGGGGGGGGGGGGGGGGGGGGGGGGGGGGGGGGGGGGGGGGGGGGGGGGGGGGGGGGGGGGGGGGGGGGGGGGGGGGGG